>CAZYSY010000207.1:0-3016 GCA_964650295.1 uncultured Caldilineales bacterium
CGAGACGGCATATCCAAGCATGAACGCCCGCTGTGGCAGAATGTGAAAGTCGCACATCGAGTTGTTCATTGTATCATAGTTTCTATCAGAGACCACGAGCAGAGTTGTTCATCAGCAGTTTCAAATTTGTCGTTGCTCCAACCCCCCCTCCCAGCCTCTCCCCGTTACGACAGCCGTCGCACGGGGGGAGGAGCCCGGCGAGAGCAAAAAAACTTTGTAGATGAAGGGTTCCCTCCCTCGAACGCGAGCGTAGCAAGTGTCGGGGGAGAGCCGGGGAGGGGGCAAAAAGGAGGCGGGGAAGCCTCAGATAAACGCTTTCTGGCCGGTTTTCCCTAAATTTGGAATTGCTGGTTGTTCATAGGGGGCGTTTCAATGTGGGGGTAATTTGTCTAATGATGCACTGGCCGGCCGTTTTTTACTAAATTCAGTAGATCACGATCTGGCAGCCTGACACAAATTTCATGCTCACGCTTCCTGCCGATTGAAATCTGGGTTGAGGGCCTGCGGCCGCCTGTCGATCTGCGTCGACAGCGTCTTGGATGCCAGATGGCGACAAGAATCGGGCGGAAAAAGCGTCTCCAAAGGGGGACAAGCGGCGCAGGCAATTCTCTTCCAATTCTCCTCCCCCCGCCCGTCTCGGAGCGGGGGAGGAAGCAAAGGAGGGGGCTGCGCCCCAAGAATCGAATTCATTCGGCCAGTGACAGCAAACAAAGCCAATTTGTGTCAGGTAGGTAGGATCACGATTTGTCATGATGCGCAGAGCCGGATCCGTGAGCCGGCGGTGATTCAAGCGTCAAACCCGCGGGATTGCGAATCCGGCTGGACACATACTCTCGCAATCGTGATCTACTGAAATTTGAAATTGCTGGTTGTTTATGGTTGAGTGTTGCGTCCGATTTCCATCCCCCCTTTTGTTGTTTTGAAGCTGGCGTTCGATGAAGCATGATCTGCCCCTCCGTTATGGCGTCATTACGAATGCCGTCGTAGGTTGGGCCGCGACCACATCCTCGAATGCCGGATACAAGCCCTCATGCGGATGCCAGCATTGCAGCGCCTCGGGGCGGAAATCTTTCAGCGCCAGACTGAAATATGTCAGTAGACCTGCGCGGTCTTCTGGCGTGAGATCATAGCGCAGATCATGCAGATATTTGGTGAGAACGCCGATATCCAAACCGAGCCGGGGAGCGTAGGCGCGAGCGATTTGAGGGATGTGCGCCAGGCCATCCTGTTTGCTTGCATACAACGCGGGTAGGATGTTCAGCTCAGCCAGCGCCGGCAATGCTTCGCGTCGGGCCGCCCACAAGGCAAAGACAAAGGGCAATCCGGTCCATTTCAGCCACTCATCGCCAAGATCAAAGGCGTAGGGCTGTCCTCGTCCGCGGACAGTCCGTCGGTGAGCTGACTCCATCAGGGCGTCATCACCAATAAGCAAGCCAGCGGCGGATCGCCGCAACATGCGTTCCAGATTCTGGGGTTCGGTGACATAACGTGGTGTGATGCGCCAAAAGTGCCGGGCCAATAGTTTGACCAGTTCCACTGAGGTTGCCGACTGGTCAGAAAGAGCAATCCGGCAATCATTCAAATCTCGCGGGTCCGCCATCCAGCTAAAAAGAAGCACGGTTTTAACTGCGCCCAGGGTGGCAATAGAAAGATCTGGCAAGATGGCCACTTCGTCGGCCAGGCGGGCCGCAGCAATGGCGCTAATGGGCGCGAGATCAACTTCGCCATTCCGTAATGCCTGGTTGAGTTCTGTGGGCACGCCGCGGCGGAAACGCACCGGTTGGCCCGCCAGTCGCTCCTGCAAACGATAGTAAAGCGGCTCGACATTGAGGTAGTCGATGATGCCAATGGTGATCATGGTCGGATGATTGTACCCCTTCGGTTTGCAAGTTCAAAATCAGGGACGCTGTCAACGCCATCACGACCAAGCAAGGCGTCTCAACATGATGCAGCCCGATTCTGGACATTGCAAAAAGGTTGCCAAAATGTACATCTTGGGAGATACTATGCGTCATGTTGCGCACGCTCGCCGCGACGTTGTTGCTGCTTGTACTGGTTTCATGCACGCCTCCTTCCGCGACAACGCCTTTCTTGCCAACCCAAACACCCGAGCCTCCCATCAAGCTGGCTACATTTACGCCTGTTATCAGCTCTGCCGCGCCGGCCATCCCTACGCTGCCCACCACGCCCACGCCATTGAGTAACTTCTGGCAGCTACTTTTTCCTGGCGCCGACATCACCCAAACCGATGGTGGATTGGTGGTGTTGCGTCATGCCCCCAACCTGGCGGCATATCATATCCTGTTTGAATCGAATCCCGAACAAGCGAAGCAATTGAGCGATTGGCTTGATGAATCGCCCCAGGCGATGGCAGGCGTCAACTGCGGATTCTACTGGGAAAAAGAGGGCAAGTATCTGCATATGGGCCTTTTGGAGGTGAACGGAGAACGATTGGCTCCGGTGCGGGTCAAATGGGGTGCGGCGTTACTGGTGCGGGATGGGCGGGCGGAGCTCATGCGGCAACCCAAGAAAAAGCTTCCTCCCTTGATGTTTGGCGTCCAGGGGTGGCCCACCCTGGTCTGGCAGGGCGAGATTGTGGCGGAATTGGATGAAATAGACAAAGGGGAGATGGCCCGTCGCACAGCGGTGGGCGTCGATGATACGGGAAGGGTGTTGTGGATTGTAGACAACCAGGGCAGCACCTTGACAGGTTTTGCCCAGCGTCTGCTACAAGAGGAGATTGGTCTGGTGAGTGCAGTCAATCTCGATGGCGGCGCATCGACCGGATTGCGTTGGCGCGAAGCGCCTGGCGACATACAGTCGGGCGTGGATAGCCTGCCTATTCCCTGCGTCATCACGTTTTCGCCGCTGGAGTAAACCACGTTTCATTGCTCCGCTTATTTTGTCAACAGGCCTTATCGAAGATAAGACGACGACCGCCTTTCTGACAGCAAAAAAACTTACTACGGAAACACAGAGGCCACGGAGAAGAAAAATCGGGCACGGGAGGCTTTCC
>CAZYSY010000208.1:0-64143 GCA_964650295.1 uncultured Caldilineales bacterium
CCAGGTCGGGGTCGGCGATGTGTACGCCCGCCAGGCCCGAGCTCTGGATGACCGTGGTCGCGGGCATGGACGCGACCGTGCTGCTGGTGGGGTGCATCACCGTGAGAAAATTGTGCTCCAGGGCTGTGTCCGCGGGCTCCAGCTCGATGCGCCATTCGCCGTAGGGCGTGTCCTCGAAGTCGTTGGTGGGGCGGGGCTGCGCTTCACTCGCGCTCCAGTGCCAGTCGTAGTTGGCGTCGAACACCCAGAACGCCTTCTCGCCCCGACCGCCCACCTTACGCAGGTTGACCGTCTCGGGCAGGAGGAAGCGCATGAAGAGCTTGCCGTCGCCATTGATCACGGTGGCTTCATCCCCGCCGCTGTACAGCATTTCGCCCGGCGAGACTGCGCTGGCCGCGCCATTGAGGGTCGGTTCGGTGAAAGTGTGAAACAGAAGTTTCGTGTTCTCACCGCTGAAGGATGGAGCGGTGACGCCCACCCGGTCGTAGAGGATGATGTAATCCCGCTTCTGGCTGTCGCCGTTCACCGGCCGCAGATAGAGCATCTCCCGCTGAAAACGACTGACTTTAGCCGTGTTGCCGCTGAGGCCGTCCATGGCCTGATTGTAGGTGGGATTGTTGTAGGCCTTGGTGGCGTCGCCCAGTGCGTAGGCGTATTGGGGGGCGTCTTCGTAGCGCAGCATGTCGGCCACGTCGTACTGGGTGATGTGCTGGTCGTAGTATTCGATGGTCTCGGGCGCGCGGGTGGCGGGATACATGGAGCGCTGGCCGCCATCATTGGAGGAAGCGTCGGGGCGGGCGTGGGAGAAATCTTCGTTGGGGTTGTAGACGATGAGGGTGTTGTGGGCGATGGTTCGCATGTAGTAGTTGCGGTCGTGGTAGCTGAGGCCGTCGCCGCTGTACACCCCGCTATCGAGGAGGAGATCGCTGTATTTGAAGAGGGTGATGCTGTTCTGGTCGAGATGCTGGTGATAGGTGAAGTAATCGCCCGCCTGGAAGCCGATGTAGGTGACGCGGGTATTCGCGTCCGCGGCGCCGTCGGGCCAGTCGGAGCGGAGGAAGAGGGCGCCGGCGCCCGCGGCATAGTGCGCAGGCTGGGCGGGCGGGCTCTGGGGGAGATCGGGGTTGAACCAGAGGAATTCCTGATGGGCCAGGAAGTCATCGGACCTGCCATCAGGTTCGGTGGCGAGATAGGCCGCGAGCTGAGGCGCCAGGGGATGGTCCGCGAAACGGTCGTTGAGGATGAGGGCCATGATGCGGCCATAGTTGGCCATAGAGCCGCGATTGCGTTCGGTGTCGCCGGTAGAGAGGTAGGGGTGGTATTTTCGACCCCATTCCTGGGCAACGCCGGGCCAGTGGTGTAGCAACAGATAGCCGATGCGCTCCCGAAACCAGTCGCTGCCTGCGAAAAGCCGCTCGCCCGCGCCTGTCTCCCACGCGGCCACGGCCTGCACCCGGGCATAGTTCGCGATCCAGTCGTAGATCATGCCCTCGGGCCAGCCCCCGCCCGCGGCGATGCGATCCAGCAGGTCCAGCCCGGTGTGCTCGTAACGATAGGCATCCAGCCATTCCTTGGCCCGAGCGTTGTCACCATAGGTGGCAATGCCCATGACCGCGTAGCTGTATCCGTGACGGGGCCAGTAATTGCCCCAGCCGGGGTCATCACCGTAGCTGGGGTTGTCACCCCGGTGGTTGAAGTAAGCGATGAAGTCGTCCTTCTGGGCCTGGGTCATCTGGCCGTAACACCAGTCGAAGACCAGGGCCACATCGCCCGGGCAGGATGCGCAGTCCTCGTCCGCGTTCACCTTGTCCTGGGCCAGGGCCAGGGCATCGGTGCAATAGCTGGGGTCGTTCAGTATCTGGGCGACCAGGGCCTTGTGCAGCATGGCGTCGGGCTCGTTGTCCGCCTCGTCCTTCAACTGCGTCCAGCGGGGATTGTCTGGCGTGGCCCGGGCCTGGAGGTTTGCCAGTCTGGCCGGGGTAAGGAAGACTCGAGGATGGCCCGAGGGGATGGTGAGCAGCCTCACGAAGACCGTATCGGTCGCGGTCTCGCCCAGCTCGTTGGTGACGGTGAGCTGGAAGGTCCACTCGCCGGGCGTGTCGGGCGTGAAGGTGATGACGGCCTGGGAGCCGATGACGCCGCTCTGGGACGAATCGAAGGCCGGGGTAAGGATGCGCCATTCGTACGCGAGCGCGGCGTCGTTGCCGCCGGGCCGATCGTGGCTGCCCGACCCGTCCAGAGTGATGGCGGCGCCGTTCCATTGCAGGTTCTCCTGGTCGGGGCCCGCATCCGCAAGGGGCGCGTCGGGGTTGTAGACCACGGTGAGCTTGGGACGAAGAGAGGCATCACCAGCATATTGGCTGGACCAGAAATGCCGCCAGTCGGTGTTCTCCTCCGCCCAGCCAGACGCATCTCGCAGGGTGAAGCCGTAGTTGGGTTGTTCGCCCCTCACCCAGGCCTGCACCAGCGTAGTCACATCCCAGGCATACCAGCCGGGATCAGTCACATCCGCGTAGCTGGTTTCGGCCGCGGCGTAATCCACGCCCGCTTCCATCCCCCGCGCTCCCCAGGGGACGTCGACGCCTTCGCCGGGGTAGTAGTCAAAGGCATCGTCGCCGGTGACGCCATGTTTGCCCGCTGCGTCGATGGGGGAATCCACCTGATTGCCCTCATCCCAGTCCTTCAGCACCTGATAGAGCTTGATGCGGCGCACGGGAGGCGAGGCGCAGGCACCCGTATAGCAGGCGTTGGTGGTGTTGTAAAGCTCCAGGGTGGCGGAAATGATGTCACTGTTGGCGGGGATGCTGCTGAGGTCGAAACGCAGCAGGGGATTGTCTCCGCCATCCCGTTCCAGGGCCAGAATTTCGTTCAAGCCGTAGTTTTCGCTGTATTGAGGTGGATTGTCCCAATCGTTGCTGCTGACCCAGGCGTCTTCCACGCCCGCATAGCCATTCAGCCCCTGCTGGAAGACCGCGGTTTGTTCGCTAGCGGGAGCAGCGTTGATTGCAACCACACCACCAATAAGTATTGCGATCTGAGCGACCAGGAATGTGATTAGAGGCAGTACTGACGTTTTGGTGGACACAAAGCGCCTCCTTGTGATTGGATGGAGAAACTTGTATCTTGTTTTACTACAAAAATGGCGATGCTTAATGCCTTATTGACGCTATGCGGGCGCTTATAGCCTTCATGCGCGTATGGAACACGAATCTACAGACCTCGAAGGAGATGCCCTTTGAGGTCTGTAGGGACGAGAAAAGATACCCTAGATGGGAATATAGCTAATTTGTGCCCGGCGTCAATTTAAAATCGAATTCGCCAACTCGATTGGAAGGTGGAGATGCGTCGCCATTCAGATAGCCAAGCACGACATAAAAGTAGTTCTGTACATCGTTGCCTAATACGCCTGAGTCGAGATAGGTCATTTCTCCAGGGGATGCAGGTTCAGTGCTGAGTAACGATCCTTCTCCTACAGCGGGATTAAAGTAGGGCGATGTATCGCGCCAGATTTGGTATGCAGAATTGGGATCGGCATGTTGCCAACGTAGCAAGGCGTCGCTGGTTCCACTCTTTTCGATGGCAACATCAGGTGCCACAGCGGGAGCACAGGCGAGCGGCTGGCCGCTGAACGGTGTATATTTGAGGGTCAGCGTGTTGGTTACGGGGGTGGAATACGTGAAACCGCTGCTCCCATCGGCATTTTCAATACCGACCAAAGCAGTGTGCGGATTACTCAAACTTTTGTATTGCACGACAACGGAGCTGCTATTGTTGTTCAGCACGATTTCGAAGGTTTCCGGGTCTCCATTTGGCCAATGTTGCACCTGATCGTATTCGATTACGAAACGTCCATCTCCCAAATCTTTGGTATAAATTGCCCCTTGGTTATTCTCTGGATTCAGATCCATCGCCAAAGCATAGACGGCATTGTTTGGAGGCCCTTCGAAGGGTATAATGCCATGCAATCGATCGTAACCTACACCAAAGGATATGAATCCGTTAGAACCGATATACACATCGTTGTAGCTGTTGCCGTAAAAGGTGAACGTGAAAGGAAGCGCCACCTTTTTGTTGTCATCATCATCAAGCGAGTGGGATGTGCCATCACTGGCATCAATCCAGTTGTATTCAGCGGAGCAGGAGTCGCCACCATCACCAAGTGCATAGTCTGGAGCTGGGTCCAGGCTAAAGTTATGGGTCGTTGGGCCGGAGACAGTGACTGTGGTCTTGGTTTTAGCATAGCCTCGAGCAGAGACTTCAATTACACGATCGCCATGTGGAACACTAGCAAGAATATACTCACCTGAGCTGGTTGTCGTATCTGTGATGTAAGCAGTGAAGTCCTCGACGAGTTTCACTACCGCCCCCTCAATGGTTGGTGCCGGTGCGCTGTTTTCCTCCACGACGCCTGAGATTTGATCGGCAGCCAGCGCTGATAATGGAATGTTTTGAGTTGTGGTGACATCTTGGGTGACGCTAATGCTTGTCGGTGTCGAGTCCGAATAGCCGAATGCTTCTGCATGGATGTCATAGTTTCCATTGCCAATGATAAATGTATAGTTGCCTGAGTCGTCGCTGGACTGCATAAAGGTGTGGCCATTTCGTGTGATGTAAATTTTGGCCCCAGAAATAGGTTGACCGGTGACGGCGTCAGTGACAGTCCCCTCAATAATTCCGGCATTCATAGCCATCTCCACCGCCTCCAATAGATTGATTCGGCCCCAGCCAAAAGCATTGTTGGGCACCTCGGAACCAGGCACGCCGCCACAGGTTTGGTTACTGGTGAGATGTACCGCGGTGGCTCGAAAAATTTCCTCGATCATATCCACTTGTCCAATAAGATCGGGTTCAGCTGAGAGAAGTACAGCCACTGCACCTGTGACATGGGGGGCAGCCATTGAAGTGCCAGACATAACAGTGTAGTTGTCCCCGGGATAAGATGAGCCGATATTGACGCCGGGAGCGCTCACCTCTGGGCCGGGACGTCCAGTAAACGGATTGGGACCCCGACTGCTGAAATTAGCAATGCCATCACCAGAATCGGTCGCGCCAACGTTGTATGAGTTTATGTTGTCACCAGGGGAGCCAAGTGTACCGCATTCGCTGCCCTCGTTGCCAGCAGAGAACACGGGTACGATTCCTGCTGCTCTCCATGACTCAACCGCATCCAAATAGTAGGTGCGGCCACCTGGCCCGCCCCAAGAATTGTTCACCACTTGGGGGCGTTTGGAAGCGTCTGGGTTATCACCGTTAAGGTCTGTGGGAGCTAACATCCATTGCATGGCTGCCATCAAAGTCTCGCTGTCAGGGCAGCAGCCCAGGGCGTGAATCCATTTGGCTCCCGGCGCAACGCCGATGTCGCCATACAGCGCGCTTCCCGAATTGCCGCCTGCCACGGTGCCTGTAGTGTGCGTGCCATGTCCGTTATCATCGCACGGCACGCCCGGGGTACTGCACAAGCTGGCAGGATCATACCAATTATAGTTGTGATTGGCGGTGCTACCATTCCAACCCCGGTAATGATCTTTTAGGGCGGGATGATCCCATTGGACTCCCGTATCTACCACGCCGGCAACGATCCCCTGGCCGGTAAAACCATACGTCGACCATACTTGATCAGCTCCTATCTTCTCAATTCCCCAGCTAAAGTCCAGTTGCGGGGTTTCTGCGTTTACCTCTTGAGGCGGCTCAGGTGGGTACACCTTGCCGGCTGGCACAATGCGGTCAACATTGGGGTGGCGTGCGATGGCTTCGGCAGCGGTTAGATCTCCTGTGACATAGATGACGTTGGCGATCCAGAATGGCCGATAGTGGCTGATGTTGCCTGGAATTGTATGATTGGCAAGTTTGTTCAGTAAGTCGGCTTGAGAACGTTGTGCAGTTTTTTGCAGACGTTCTACCACGAAACGACCTCGTTCATCCCAATCTCTAATGCTTTTAGCCTTGGTTAGGTCAGCATGGTCCTTCATGTACACAACGAAGGTGACTTCGCCTTCAAGACGTGCTTCAAAACTTTGGTATACCGCAGCATCGATGTTGTCAGCATAGACCTTACTATCCAACATATCATTTCTAAACAACAACCCAACGAACAATATTCCTACAAGTCCGATAATGAATATAGACGAAATAGTACGGTAATGAGATAAGAATTTCCACATGGTTAATCTCCTGGTGCAGTTTGGGAATGCGGTTAGGTGCAAGTATAGGCGAAGTTTTTCATCGGAGCAATTTTTGTCAATTGTAGCAAGGGCATCAATTCACTGCACATGTGGCGTTTGATGCCCATTAACCATTCATGGCTCACCCTACCTAGATTCCGAGCCCATCTCTCTCAACCTAATCTTGAGAAGGAACAAATGAAACGCAGAATCTTGTTAGACATTGTGTTAATCATGGCTTTCGGACTGACGCTCTCAGATTGCGTTGGTACCGCCCCTGCGGCTAGGAAGTCTGCGTCCGAGCCTACCAACACCCCGACGGCAGAAGCCCCCAAAGCGCCTGAGTCTAAAGGTTGGGTCGGTGAGCATGTACTGATCCATAGGCCAGGATGCAATTGCAGCGCCGGCCATCTGCTAGGGTGCAAGCGCGTGGTAAGGCGTAGATATCGTGCAAACAGACAGTGTCTACCAGGTCATCCCCTGTAGTGCCGTGGTTATTACTGGCGACTGGGCTCCCTAGTATGTGGTGGTGTGCCATGGTGAATTGGCAATGGGCTCTGGCGGTCGTGGCCCCGAATCGACGGCGCTTTTCGCACCATGCGGGCCGGGCGTATTCGCTGCGGGTGACTTGCTGCGCGGTGCGGAGACTGCGGCATTAGCCCCATGGAGGGCCGATTCGCGGCCGAAAGCATTGCGTATTTTTTTGCTGCCGATCCTCTGGACCTTCCCCAACACAGCATCTCTCCCGAGGACCTGTCTACGCCTCAGCGGCAGCTATCCTTCCGTGTGCGAGAATTTGCAAGAGACGTGGTCTTAGTGGTGAAGCAGGGAAAGAAAGTGTTGCATCATCAGCGATTCCGGTAGCTGCTACCCAATGAGACCATGCGTGCATCAGGGCGCTGGCTTGGTATGGTAGATTTGACCAGTGAGCCGCCTGAGGTTATCCTGACGGGTAATTGTCGCCAAAAGATTTTTCCTCTCCTTTGTTTAACTGGCGTCAAACTATCGACACGTCGCTGGTTGGCACTTTCCATTTTCTCTCAATGTTTCGCCTATGAACCCTTACATAATTTTCGGCATTTTGTTATCTCTGGCATTGCTCTACAATTTTCTCAACGGCTTTCACGATGCGGCCAACGTGGTGGCAACCATCATTGCCTCACGGGCTATGTCGGCTCGGGCTGCGCTACTACTAGCCGCTATTGCTAATTTTGTGGGACCGTTGCTCTTTGGTGTGGCTGTGGCAACCACCATCGGCAAAGACCTGGTAGAACCCAGCGCTATCACCATCACAGCGCTTATTGCCGCTCTCACCTCGGCCAATTTATGGAACATCGTCACGTGGTGGTTTGGCATTCCCTCCAGCTCTTCTCATGCCCTGGCAGGAGGCTTGGTGGGCGCTGCTCTTATCTATGGCGGCGTAGCCATCATCAAAATGGATGGGCTGGTTAAGATTGCGCTGGCTTTATTCCTTTCTCCCATTCTGGGTTTTATTATCGGTTGGGTATTACTGAAATTAACTTACTGGCTGGCTCGGGGCGCTACGCCGAAGATCAATAAAAATTTCAACCGGGCGCAAGTGCTGACAGCCACCGCTCTGGCTCTTTCTCATGGCACCAACGACGCTCAGAAGGCCATGGGCATCATTGTCATGGGGTTGGTCACGCTAGGTTTTCAGGATCATTTTTTTGTTCCCGATTGGGTGATTATCCTCAGTGCTATCCCAATTGGTTTGGGAACAGCTAGCGGCGGTTGGCGCATCATTCATACATTAGGCGGTAAATTTTATCGTATCCGTCCGGTTCATAGTTTCACCTCGCAGTTGGCGTCCTCTCTTGTTATCTTTGGGGCTTCGATGCTGGGCGGCCCCGTAAGCACTACGCATGTTGTCAGTTCTACCATCGTAGGCGTAGGCGCAGCTGAACGCAAGAGCCAAGTGCGCTGGTTGAATCTCACCGATATCATGATTGCCTGGCTGATTACTGTGCCCATCACCGCGGCCTTGGCTGCTGTTCTCTATCCTGTCTTACGTATTTTCCTGGGCGCATAGAGCTCGCCTATTTCATCCCATTACGGAGTCAGAATTTTATGAGCATCTTAAATACTCGTAAAGAAAATGTATTTATCCGTCTCCTGCGTGAGCAAGCGGAGGTGTTGCAAAAGGGTGCTCAGGCCCTTGAGCGCTTTGTCAAGGAAGGAAATTCCGCCGATGCCGAGATTGTGGAAAAGTGTGAAAGAGAGGGTGATGAAATTCGTCGCGTTCTCATTGACGAGTTACACAAAACATTTGTAACCCCCTTTGACCGGGAAGACATCTTCGAGCTATCGCTCTTTCTCGATGATGTTCTCGATTATTGCTACACCACCATTTTGGAAATGAATCTTCTTGATGTTCAGGCTGATGATTTTTTGGTGGAGATGGTCTTGCGGGTACGGGAAGCTGGGGATGAATTACTGCTAGCCATGCAGCGATTGGAGAATAATCCCTTAGTTGCACTGGAGCATTCTCGGCGGGCCAAGCGGCGAGAAAATCAGGTTGAGAAGTTGTACCGGCGGGCGGTAACGGACTTATTTGCCGGGCCCGAGGATGTACATCATGTGATGATGATGTTACGCACTCGAGAGGTGTATCGGCACGTTTCGAACGCTGCGGATCAGGCCGATCAGGCAGCGAATGTCATTGGTAAAGTGGTTATGAAGATGACATAATGTTGTACGAGATATAAACATCTGCCGCGGCACTGGTCCGACAGATCAGATTCTTAACCATTCCTGACCATTTTGGGCCAGACGCAGCAAGAGTGCAGTCGTTTCTGCTGGGGTGTTGCCGGCAACGCGTTGCACCTGGCATCCATCGGCGCGTAGTTGCGCTTCAACCCGGCGGGAAACGCCAGCAGGCCCCCCAACGATGGTGACCAATTCAGCAAGGTGCGCGTTTTCGATTGAGAAGCCTGCGACAGCATCAAAGCGTGCGATATATTCTGCTGCGCCCATCCAATCTTCTTTAGCCCAATCATTTTCATGCTTCCAGAAAAGCACGTAATGTCTAAAGCTCTTCGGTGTGATGGTTCTTTTTCCATTTTGGACATTTTGTATTGCGCGGATGAGCATTTTTTTCCACCTCTTTCCTGTTGTCCACTGGTTGCCGGGGCAGGCTGTGGCGTTTTTGGGAAATTCCTTATGTCCCAGTACGTATTCAATGGGAATCCGTAACTCTTGCATAAGCCAGGCAATCAGACGCGCTGATGCGTCGAGTTGGGGTGCGGGCGGTACGGTACGCATGAAATTTCCTGCCAGACAGATACCGACCGTGTAGCTGTTGTTTCTATAAACATGCCAGGAAATTAGATTTATATCTTGGGTGTGATAGATCGTGCCATTGGGGGTAATATAAAAGTGGTAGCCAATGCCTGGCCAACGATAGGAGTGAACATGATAGCTGGCAATGCGACTTGGCAAAATGCTTCCTGGCGCGGCACTATGATGCACGGCAATATGTGTAATTTGGCTAATGTCTCGTTCTTTGTAACAGTCATCAGGTGAATCTACAACTACCCCTTCTTTCGGCATTGGTTGTAATCGCGGTAGCAAATCGACAACTTCAAGCATTGGAGGTTGGGAAACAACAATTTCATCTCTTTCACCCAAGTAGCCTCCACTGAAAGATGGCGCTAGAAGTGAGGTCCTGTCTGGTGCCATTCCTTGCGCAGGCCCTTCGAGCCCAAGAAAGTAGCGCTTAAGCTGTTTGTTTTCTTCCTTCAAACGTTGCAGATAACGCCAAACTGCATCGAGCGCCTTGCCTCGATCGCCTAGTGTTACCCGAATGGTACGACGGGCCACCCGACTTTTTCCGTCTCCGAACCATATATTTTTTCCATGGATAAGATCAAAGATAAGGAGATATTTTCCTGAGATGCTGGGCGCTCCTACAGCCAATTTCACTTCCACCCACTCCCCTGGCTCTACATCGTGTGGCAGTAATGTGCGAAAATCAGCTGATTTGATTTCTTTGTGAGTATTGTCTTGCCACCGATAACCCACACTCACCGAATGCGTGCCTTTCTTTTTCCATTTTGCACTACCAATGTTTCGGATAGCCACAGTAACAGTAAATGTTTCGCCAACTGGTATGACGTCAGGGATATTAAGAACATGGATTTCCGCCCGGTAGGCTGGAGCTTTTTCCTGATAGATATCCCATCGATAGCGGTCCGTCATGGATTCCCTAAAATCTTCGATGACGCCCTGCTTACCTTCGATATACCACTGATCGGTTTTTGCCCAACGATAGAGGACCAGTGCCCGAATGGGGCGGAATGGATGTCTTTTGTTCCAATAATCAATTTCACCATAGGCCCGTTTTACCCAATCAATGTTTTCGTTACGCCAGGGTTCGTTTTGGTCGGCTTCAGTAAGGTAAACGGGCAAATGGCGCATGTCCCATGGAATAGCATTCATGAAATCTTGATAAACGCGAAACTCGTAGCGGTGGCGTTTGTAAGGAGCCTGCATTTTGATTTCTGCATCGATTAAGTTTGGGTCAGCGCCGTGAGTGTAAGCGTGAAGTGTGATCCCGTCGCAACGTTCAGGCCCCAAGATACGTAACATGTCCTTCAAATAGATAAGCCAGTCACCAGTGGGGTTGCCAGGATAAATGCATAACGCGTTCCACGGTGCGATTGCTGCCGTCAACACCAAATCATCTTCGTGTCCCTCGACTTCATGAATGGCGTCACGGACCATGAGATAAGCGCGGGCGTAGCGCGCGGGCGTAATCGGTTCTCCTACTGATTCCGGCGAACGCGGTTTGGCTTCTCCCCAATCCCAATCGGCTCCTGGCCATTCGATGGGATGATTGGGTTCGTTGCCAATAATCCATATGTGCGCTCCGGACGATGCAGCCACGAAGTTAGCGCAGCGTTGCGCAAAGTACTCATAAAACTCTTCTTTGGGGATGGTGCCCGTACCCGCATATCCTGCGTTAAGCCTAACCATCACACTTAGTCCCTGTTGTGATAGTTCATCATAGTGCTTGCCTTCCATATTTTGGGGATCATACCCAATAGCCTCTGTTAATACAATCCAGCCCGTAATGCCCATTTCGAGCATGATTTGTTCGCCGCCAGCGTCGTGTAACCCATATAGATAGGGGGATTCAAAAGGCAATCGTTTGGTCATGATGAAGGCAAATGAGTCGGTGGGTGGGGGACGTAATATGTCCTCATTATACACGCCTCATAACTTCCTGTCTAACACTTGACGTATGGGGATTCCATGAGTAAAGTTTGGCTGCACTATGTTGATTATTATTTCATTCGGCACGTTCACTCTTCAAGGTGACAATCATGACTACATCCCTGATAGCTTCTGCACCTTTGGCTCAGACCGCGGCTGCACTGCGTAGCGATTCACTGAACTTATTTGAATATCTAGAGGCCCTATTTGCTCGCCATGAAAAAGTTGAACCCTTTGTGAAAGCATTTGTGCCTGAGCCCTATCGGCGTCAACGGGTGATGGACGCTGCTCGAGCCCTCCTTGACCGCTATCCAGAACCTGGAAAGCGTCCCCCATTGTTTGGTATTCCTATCGGCGTCAAGGATATTTTTCATGTTGATGGTTTACCTACTCGCGCAGGGGCCAATCTTCCAGCTGATGAGCTCACTGGGCCTGAATCAGCTATAGTAACGGCTTTCAAGCGTTCTGGCGCTTTGATAATGGGTAAGACCATTACGACGGAGTTTGCTTATTTCGAGCCAGGACCAACGCGGAATCCTCATAACCTGAACCACACGCCTGGTGGATCTAGCAGCGGTTCTGCTGCCGCAGTGGCCGCTGGCTTGGTGCCGTTGGCAATCGGCACCCAAACGATTGGCTCAGTCATCCGACCAGCCGCTTTTTGTGGCATTGTTGGTTATAAACCCAGCTACAATCGCATCGACCCCACAGGGTTGTTATTCTTCTCTCGATCGGCAGATCATGTAGGCCTGTTCACTCAAGATGTTGCCGGAATGCGGTTGGCTGCATCGGTGGCTTGCAGTGGTTGGGATAAACATGCAGTAGTGGCGCACAAACCTGTTTTGGGGATTCCTGTTGGGACCTATTTGGAGCAAGCGAGCCAGGAAGCGTTGAGAGCCTTTTCAGCCCAGGTTGACGCCCTGCGTGCAGTTGGTTACCGGGTAAAGGAAGTTGAGGTATTCAAGGACATCACAACGATCAATCGCATACATCGTCAGCTCATTGCGGCTGAATTCGCATGGGAGCACAAGCATTGGTACAAGCAATTCAAGCATCTTTATCGCTCCCGCACGATCGCACTCATCGAGGAAGGGATGGCGGTGGATACGGAGACAGTGGAAGATGCCCGCGACTTGCAGCGGCTGCTAAGGGAGGAAGTGATGCATATGATGGCATCGAACGATGTTGATTTGTGGATCACCCCTGCGGCGCCAGGGTCTGCGCCTGAAGGGTTGGAGAGTACCGGCGATCCAATCATGAATTTGCCATGGACTTTCCTCGGTTTACCAGCAGTTACCGTGCCTGCTGCCATGGCAGCCAAAGGACTCCCTCTTGGCTTGCAGCTGGTTGGATCCTGGATGATGGACGAGGAATTGCTTGCCTGGGCGGAGGATGTGCAGGCTTTGTTTGCCAGGATCTTGTTACGTTTCTAGTAAACCTGCGCAGACTGAAGTCAGTACGAGTTACCTGACACAGATTAGCAAGGAATGACCTGCGCCGCCTGTCCCCCTGTGGGGACGGTGCCACCAGTCGCGATTTTGCCGTCTATATCTTTGAAGGCAGGGTTGTCAACGAAGGCTGACAGGCGGCCGCAGGCCCGCAGTCCTGATTTCAATCGGTGGGCCATTGGGCATGAAATTTGTGTGAGGTTGCCAGAAGTCAGTATAGGGTTTGGTGATTGTTGCGGCGCATCAAACTGTAAATGCGCCGCAACTGGTTTGGCGTTATTAACTATGTTTCCCCATTCTCCTGGGCTTCTGTCTGGTCACCTATTTCTTCCACTTCTTCTGGTTCTAGAAGTGGCGTGGCAATGTCTTCCTCAATACTGTTAATGTTATCCTCACTGACCCCTTCGGGCATTGTTGTGTGTACCCGAATACGCCGGAATTGTTTGCCATTTGCTACCGTAATTACCATATCAAAGTCTACATTCTGGGGAACCAGGCCAAAATCCTGAAGTGTCCAGATTGTGGTGATGCGATCTGAAAGGTTGGGCCATTGGTTTTTTGCCCAGCGATAGCGTTGGCGACTGAATTGCCAGGTCTCTTCTGGTTGGCGCACCGGCTTGAAGACCTGATATTCCTTCCAGATTTCTTCGTGAGGCGTCAGGGGAAAGAGAATGTCGATCATGGCTTGTTGCACGACTTCGGGGCCTCGACCAGTCTCAGGGGAAACCCAGTTAACATGGTAATTGTGAATGAACATAAAGATACCATAATGGGAATAATCCTCAATGCGTCTGGCGATCTCTTCTTTTTTGGCATATGCCCGTTCGTACGCCTCTTCCATGATGAGGTTTGGCTCTTCTATGCGTTCCTCGTGTTGATCGTCATGGGTAAATATTACTGGATCAAGATTGTAAAGGTAGGTGATAAGCCGCTTGATTCGTTGTTCGCCCACATTGAATTTTACCAGGCGTCCTTCCTCAATAAGGTCTTCCAAAGCATCGGCGATACCGCGCTGGCGAGCCTGTTCGATGGCCCGCTCAATACCCGATTTGGGTCTAATCTTCTCTGCTCCGGCGACGATTTTGTCGATGAGCATTCGTACATCTTGTTTCTTGATTCCGCCGTTGGCTACAAATATCTGAAAAAGAGTGAGCGCTACGCCCACCAACGCTACAGCGTAAAGCGCATGCGTCTTTTCCACCACCAGCACTGCTCCCATAAGGTAGCTGGCAAACATACCACGGGCACCTGCGAATTTTAGTGTCTTTGCCTCGGCTGAGCCTGGTTTGATGCTCTTTTTCTCTAGTACATCGTTACGAACAAAGACCACTGCAGTGCTGGTGATCATAAACGCACTTACAAACCCGAACGCATAGTAACTTTCAACCACCACCACTTGCTTGATGATAGGGATGAGAAAAGCCGATACTGCCCAGATGATCGCAATACCAATACGGTCATCATGCAAGAAGTTAGGCATGCGTCCTAATCGCGCGGCATTTGCGGCGACAGCCGCCCCGCCAACATAGCCGCCACCTTGGGCCAAAAGTAAAATAATGGCCATTAGCGTGCCTGCGACAAAAAGAAATGTTGCTCCCGCAGAACCTGCCAGAGCTTTTGTGATAGCTTTGGAAACGGCTACGTCATAGGAAACTTGCTCGACAAATTCTTTGTGGTCTACAGGCGGTGGCTCTTGCGCTCCAGTTTTGCCTCCAAGAATACCTTCAAAAGGGTGTGATAGTTGTTCTTCGGCAAAAATCGTCTCTGCTGCTATCTTGTCCGCTTCTGTGACTTGTATCTGGCCTGGATCTACACCTGGACTCATGGCTTGAGTAGCTACGATTTCATATTCGATAAGAAGCGTACTGTAGCCCTCCGTAGCAGGGATGTTCCAAACCTTGGCGCCATATAACTGGGCGACGCCAGTGCCAATAAGGAATACAGCTGCCAGGGTCAAGGCCACGCTAATGACTTTCCACTTTGGTTTTGCTGCATGCTTGCCGCTAGCCGGGATCACCTCATATCCAGAAAAACCTAACATAGCGCTGGACATGGAACGGAAGAATAGCTGCATGACAACCACCGTGCCTAGCGCTGCCATATCCTTTTGTGCGCGCACCACGTTCTCTACGACGTTGGCTGCCTGCAATCGACGAATGATACCTTCAGTAAGAAATGCCCATTCGGGATGCGATGCTGCCTCAATTGCCACCAGGGTTAGTGCGCCCAAAGTAAAAAGAGTGAAGGCGCCACCACCAATAAGGAAGAGTGGAACGGCGCGTTTTGGGCCCATGAGCACTAGCACAACCATGATGAAAAAGGCGAAAAATTCTGCCAGTAAAATACGATAGGGCGCCATTTCTGGCAACACAAGCATCGTGACATCCGCAGCAGAGATAGAACTAATAATAATGGTTAACACGGCATCGACAAAAAAGAGACTGGTGCCGACCCAAGAGAGCCAACGTAGCCATTTGGGGCCAATGGCCTCCACCATGGGGCCGCTACCACCTGCGTTGGGGCGCAAGTAGCTTCCGGCTTTGTATGCAGGGACGATTCCAAAGTAAAGTAGCACCGACAGGACGATGAACGCCCAGATGGCGATACTGTGATAACCTGCCGCCCCGTGTATTGCCAACAGGGTTTGATAGGCTGCGACACTAAAAGCATCTGCTGCGATTTCGAAAATAAGCGCGAAAACGCCCAAGCCTGTGCCGCCCAGCAACAAGCCTTCTACCAGCAGTTTAGGGAGTCTTCTGTTAGCTTCCTGGCGTTCCTTATCCGCAATGTAACTTTTTAGCAGCATAGTCCATTCCTTATCGTGGATATTACAGCATCGAAAGATGTAACTGCTTACGCACCCGTTTCAAAGCCACAGCGGTCGCGAATGGCTGTAAGCTCGCTAGAGCATACGCACTTGCTGCGAATAGGTTTGTCAGTAGTTACTGATAGACAGCCCAATGGCTACAAAATGTTACAAGGGGAATACTACACCCAACCAACCTCCCACCCCAAAAAATTACAGAGAGGTTGCCAATGAAGACGCTGTATCAGTGTACCGCAAATAACGCTAATACCACGCCCCCAGCCACCACGCTGGCTATTTGCCCTGCGGTGTTGGCGCCCATGGCATGCATTAGCAAGAAATTCTCGAAATCCTCTTCTTGCGCCACTTTCTGCACCACTCTGGCTGCCATGGGGAAAGCGCTAATGCCGGCAGCACCTATCAGCGGATTTAAAGGACCTCTCACGAACCAACGCAAGAATTTTGCGAACAACAAGCCGGCGGCAGTGTCAAGGCCAAAAGCAAAAATACCTAAAACAAGGATGAGTAACGTTTCTTTGCGCAGGAATGCGCCAGCCTGCATTGTGGCGCCAATGGCTAGTCCTAAAAACAAAGTAACCGCATTGGCGATTTCATTTTCCGAAGCTCCGACCAACCGTTGCACCACACCAGACTCCTTCATCAAATTTCCTAGCATCAGCATGCCGATTAGTGGGATGGCCATGGGGACGAGAATTCCCACCACGATCGTTACCAGGATGGGGAACAGGATGCGCGTGCGTCGACTGACGGGATTTTCACTGTATGGCATGCGAATTGTGCGCTCTTTTCGGCTTATTAGCGCCCGCATGATGGGAGGTTGGATGATTGGCACCAGCGACATGTAACTGTAGGCTACCACGGCAATAGGGGCCAGTAGATGGGGAGCTAACTGATTACTTACATAAATAGATGTGGGACCGTCGATGGCGCCGATGATACCAATGGAGGCTGCCTCGTTGATGTCGAAGCCCAGGAGCAACGCCAAGAAAAGTGTACCAAAGATGCCAAACTGTCCTGCAGCCCCCATTAACAGCATGTGGGGGCGTTCTAGTAGAGGACCAAAATCGGTCATAGCCCCAATACCAACGAAGATGAGCAGTGGGAATAATTCATTGGCTACCCCGGCGTTGTAAAGTATAGAGAGAATTCCGTCTTCCCCCACCACGGGCGACAGGGGGAGGTTGGCTAAAATCGCTCCGGCTCCAATTGGCAATAACAACACTGGCTCATATTCTTTGACAATAGCAAGATAGATGAGCAACCCGCCAATGATTAACATGATAGCATTGCCCCAAGTGAGCGCTGCCAAACCTGCGAAAAGCGGTGAGAGTAAATCCATCGGCATCATCCTTCGCGATATTTTAGAAGTATGTCATCAAAGTTTACATTTTGTCCTTCACGAACATGAATCTCGTCGACGATGCCATCGCGTGGGGAGCGGATTGGGTTTTTCATCTTCATGGCCTCGAGGACGAATAGCTGATCCCCTCGCGCAACCTTTGCGCCTGGCGGTATATTGACTTTAATGATGGTTCCGGGCATGGGAGCGCGTAGTTCTTCAGGCAGTTCCTCTTGGACGGGCGAAGCAGGCATTTCGGGGGGCTCTGACTTACGGGCTCGGGGTAGGAGCTCTGGTGGTTTGTGTGCGATGGCTGGTTTTTTTCTTTGTGTTTCAACTACCTCAATGGCAGGAATTTCCAAGTCAGACTCCTCTTCACCAACAATCTTCAACTCATACACCTTACCGCCCGCTAATACACGGAACAGATTCGTCTCCTCCTGCTGCTGCAAACCGATGACGTAGGTCTTGTCGCCAATCGCGATGGTGTAGCGTTTCATGATGTCCTTCTCCGGCGGGGAATGATGTTAGATCGTAATTGGTAGGCTCTGCCAACCGCCACCCATCGGGCCTGCCCAGGTTCAATTTCTGTAGGGAGGTGTTTTTTCAGTGAGCTGACGTTACATAGAGATTCTACCTCACGATAGTGGTGCAAGGCCAACATAATCGCAGCCATCAGATCTGGCGGGATGCTCGCGTCGGCGCGTGCCTCAGTTTTGGGGGATAAATGCGCCTTTTTTTCCTCTCTTGCCAATGCGCGTCGGTCAATTTGTTGAAAAATGGCGATAGCACCCCAGAGCATGGTTAGAATAAGAAAGACGAGGCCCATGCCGACTACCATGAGCAGCATGCCAAATTGTAAATCCTGTCTCATAAGAGAAGCTCCACTATGGATAAAAGCAAAAAAGAACCGATCTCTGTTGAAAAGACATCGTCAGACGGGTATCAGTCCATGTTTCTTTGGAGGATTTTGTTGAACCTTTGTGCGCAAATAGGCCAACGATCGAATGAGCCTGGGTCTGGTTTCTCTGGGGTCGATAATATCATCTATGAAACCAAGTTCAGCGGCGATGTACGGATTAAAGAAGGTCTCGCGATAATCTTGCACAAATTGCGCTTCCATCCGAGCAGGATCTTGGGCCTGGGCAAGGTCCTTGCGATGTAAGATGCGCACCGCCCCCTCAGCACCCATGACGGCAATTTGGGCCGTTGGCCACGCAAATGCGAGATCGCTACGCATGGCCTTAGAGCTCATGGCGATGTAAGCCCCCCCCATCGCTTTCCGTAATACCACGGAAATTTTGGGAACAGTAGCTTCAACATATGCATAAATAACCTTGGCTCCATGTCGGATGACACCGTAATGTTCCTGGTTGACTCCGGGCAAAAAGCCGGGGGTATCAACAAAGGTGAGGAGTGGAATGTTGAAGGCGTCGCAGATACGAATGAAGTGAGCGATTTTATCGCTGGCATCGATGTCCAGCACGCCCGCCAGAAACGCAGGCTGATTTGCGACGATACCCACGACGTATCCATCCATACGTGCAAATCCGACCACTGCATTGCGAGCAAAATAGGGCTGCACTTCCAGAAAACTACCATAATCTACCACTGCCTGGATCACCTGCTTGATTTCGTAGGATTGATCCTCTTGCGCTGGGACAATACTCAATAGGGATTCATCGCGTCGATCAGGTGGATCGGTGGAAATGGCATGGGGCGGATCCTCCGTGTTGTTTTGCGGAAGGTAACTGAGTAGCAACTGTACAATCTCCAGGGCATGATGCTCATTTTCAGCCAAGAAGTGAGCTACACCGCTGTGTGCGTTGTGCACCATGGCTCCCCCAAGGTCCTCGGTAGTGACCTCTTCGCCTGTCACAGCCTTTACGACTTCGGGGCCGGTAAGGAACATGTAGCTGGTGTTTCGTGTCATGATGACAAAATCGGTGAGGGCGGGGGCGTAAACTGAACCACCTGCCGTTGGGCCCAACATCACCGAGATTTGTGGAATGACGCCCGAAGAGAGCACATTGCGCGTAAACATTGAGCCATATCCGGCCAGTCCTCTAATCCCTTCCTGGATACGTGCCCCGCCTGAATCCATCAGACCTATGATCGGAGCCCCTGCCTCCAACGCTAAATCTTGGAGCGCAACGATCTTGCGAGCGTGCATTTCTGAAAAAGTCCCCCCTAGCACCGTGAAATCTTGAGCGTACACCGCCACCTGTCGACCATCGATGGTACCGAATCCGGTTACAACGGCGTCACCAAAAAATCGCTTATTCGCCATTCCCATATCCGCTACTTGATGCTTGACAAACATTCCTAGCTCTTGAAATGAGCCAGGATCTAACAATTTTTCCAATCGTTCCCGTGCTGTCAATTTTCCCATCGCATGCTGCTTTCTTACCCGAGCTTCTCCGCCTCCTTGCAGTGCTTGTTCTTTCTTTTGATGTAATTGGGCGAGATGATCCTTCATTGGGTCACCTAAAAAGGATGTTGAGTGAAAAGGAATATCTACGAATTTGTTCCTTATTGTAAGCAAATGTGAGCAATTCTACAAAGTTTGATGTCTCAAAATTCTCCTCCTTCCGACCGGACATCTCCGGTTTTTTCAGCGTTATCAATACTGAAACGTCTTTGTTTGTGTTAAAATAGAGTATCCTTGAAGGAGAGATTATGGCTATTCGTTTCGATAGAAAGAGGCAAGCTATCCTTATGATCTCACCCCTGTAGGTAACCTAAATTGCTCATAGAAATTGACTTGGAGTCCCTCATGAAAAGTAATCACCCTGACGTCGCGGAGATTCTTATCTCGGCTAATGCACTGCATAAACGAGTTGAAGCTTTGGGCGAGGAAATCACAGCCGCGTATGCTGGGCAGGAACCGCTATTACTCGCCGTGCTTAAAGGTAGCGTCGTTTTTATGGCTGATCTGATGCGGCAGATTTCAGTTCCTCATGCTATCGATTTTATGGCAGTTTCTAGCTATGGTGCAGCGACGGAAAGCTCGGGAGTTGTGCGAATTCTAAAAGATCTGGATGAGCCGATTGAAGGGAAAGATGTTCTCATCGTTGAGGATATTATTGATAGTGGGCACACCTTGGCGTATTTGCGCGGGTTGTTGTTGGCGCGAAACCCCGCAAGCCTACGTATTGTGACCTTGCTTAGCAAACCTTCCCGTCGTGAAGTGGATGTGCCTGTCGATTGGGTAGGCTTTGAAATCCCCGATAAATTCGTCATTGGTTATGGTTTAGATTTTGATGAATACTATCGTGATCTGCCATACATTGGAGTATTGAAGGAGCATGTTTACGGTGATTGAGCGCTAAAAGGGAGCTGTAGCGCCGGGTCTCCGAGGAGCACAAATGTGTGGATAATGTCCTCCTGGCCTGGGTCAGTTGGATCGAGCGCTCGGACGGCATTCATAAGCGCTTCGCCAAGCGTCTGGGTACGCCCAAAGATCTCTGTGCCAAACAGCGCTTGTGCCATCACTTGCTGGTTATTCGGATACGTTTCTCCCGTGGGAAATAGCCCTGCCACAGCCCCTTTGCCTGGCGCAAGCACCAGCGCTTCACCGAGTGACGTTCGTTTGGGATGCTGAAAATAGCCATTGAGACAGGCCCAAACAAACATAATTGGAAGCTTCCCTTCTTGTTTCAAGTTGTCGACGTCATCAATGGTAAAGATTGATTCCTTGGCCCAAATATCGATCGCGCCATGCCCCATATAACTTACCAGCGCCCGACCATCATTGATATCTTGAAGCAACTCCGGTCGCACATCTCTATCTTGTGAGGCAACCAAGTTTTCGCTTTCGAATTCCGGCGGGATATTGCTGATGATATCTTGATTGAAGGTCGTGAAAAAGATCTCGTCGTCATCAGCTACAAAAAGTAACTTTCTAAGCCAATCCCCTTTGGGACGATTCTTCTCGTAGAGGATTGTCTTGCTGACAAGGGCTCTCATCTCCGCGGATGTTTGTGCTGGGAATCGGCCTACGGCCATGTCGGGCAAACCATCGCCATCTAGATCAACCATTGCATTATCGCTAGCGGTTTCACCCATCACCTGTGTGGCAACGAATGCCGTGGGTATGAGATTTTTATTAGGGGCGTCGGCTAGATATCCCAGCGGATCGTAACTGGCGTCCCCAGCCAAAAGCAAAAAACGCGGCGAAGGTTCGGGCCAGCTACTAACGGCCCAACGCAAAAAATCAGTGATAGCTTTTGGTGACTGTTTGCCATCACTGAATTTTAGGTAGATTTGCTCCGTCGTCACAACCATAATTTTCAGCCCTTGTGTTTCGCGCCAATCCAACAAGGGTTGTAAAGCCTCTGTCATTTCAGGTAAAGTTACGACAATGTAATCCACGCTTGACGAGGGGGCTGTTAATGCCGGCGGGGCTAAGGCCATACTCGTGGGGCGCTGTATATCATTGGTAAAGATGATGTATTTGCGTTCCTCTACATTCGACTCTTGAAAAGCAATGGTTTTGCTGTGAAAGGGATCGATTTCAATGAATTCTAGTTTTTGGGGTTGCAAACCATCAGTTACGTCCCAAATTGAGATGGGCTTGCCGGTGCTGTTTTCTATCTCTAGTGCCTTTCTGTTAGTATCAATTAGCAATTGATCGTCATCGAATATCAGCCGCCGCTCATATTGGATACTGATTTTATCTAAATATACCAAATCTGCAATGGCGCCTGTATCCCCAGGAGCAGTAATCGTCAATTCGTTGCTTGGCGTCAGTATTCCAGGTGGGATTGTTATCTTTACCCTATGTAGGCCCTTTCCGTCCCATTTACTCTCCTGTACTTGCTGTCCGTTAATGGCGTAAATAAGATGGTGGTCGGGGTTTTCCGCCGATTCTGTAGCGGCCCACAGTGTAACATTCAGAATCGCTACCCCTTCAGTGGTGTCTGGCGTGTTTATTCGAATGGTGGTTTCTGCTGGGGCAAAGAGACGCTGGCCTAGCCAAGGATCTCCTTCGCGAACTTGTGCCAGATAGGTATCATTAGTCTCAATGGTTACAGTGTCGGTAAAACTTCGAGCGGGTGCAACTTCAAGGGGAGCCACTTGGCGGGATTCTATTCTTGCAGTGTCACCAGGGCCGTAGTGCAGTAAGTAGGTTGATCGGTCGTCGTAGCGAGTATGCTCAACGTGACTATAAAATTGTATAGCTTTCTTTCGTCCATCAAGGATATTTAGTGGGATTTCTCTTTCGCCCTGGATCAAGTGGATATTACGCTCCTTTAATTCAGCTAGATCCCACCCAAATTTCCCAACATCCTTGGTTGTGATGGTGTAGACACCTGGTTTGGAGACGCGAATTATGACATCTTGGGGCTGGCCTGTGTCACTGTTACGATGACACGCTGAAAAGATAAAAATGAACGCCAGCACCAAAATGCCAACAAGGAAGCTATGAATACGACGCATGAATGATCAGCGATGCAAGTAAGGTTAGCTTTTGCGCCAAATGCGAACCGCAAAACCGCCAATGACGGCGGCTATGGCCAAGGCCGCTACGCCAAGGATGAGCAGAATTGTGTTGTGGCTGCTCGCAGTGTTAGCAGGTGGTGGGGGCACGCTGGCAGATGCAGATCCTCCGGAAGCAGACTGCGCCGCAGGTTTTTCGGCGCTAGTGGGATTTGCCTTCTCGACGTTTTGTGCGACAACCGGCGTTGAGGCGCTTTCTGTAGTTTGACTCGTCGATTCGGTCGCGATGGGGGAGGGCGCATGTTCTGTTGCCACGGGGGTGGAAGCAGCAGGCGTGTTGTCATCTTGCTGCTTCTCTGGAGTCGCAGACGGTTGTGTCACTTCAGGCGTTGGTGACTCTTGATTTGTGGAGGAAGAGTCGATACTGGCAGAAATTGGCCCCGCCGCCATGTTGGTAGCGCCGTTGACATCTTGCTCTTCCAGTTTGTACCAATAGGTCACCCCAGGTTGGGCGCTCGTATCGATGAATTGATAATGTTTACCCGTAACCGCATCTCCTTCTGCAGGAACCGCCTGCAATTGCTGATAGGTTCCGTCTTGGGCATCAGATCGGCTCAAAATGAACAGTGCGGTATCGATTTCGGTGGCTGTTTCCCATTCCAGATGAATCGAATTATCATTGATTTGTCCGACGCGAAAATATTTGAGCGTAACTGCGCCGTAAACCGAAACAGGGACGAGGAGTGTGATCAAAAGAATTGCGAGTATGGTTCTTCGTTTCAACATGAAGTGTCTCCAAGAGGGTGTGGGTGGACAATGCCACTATTTTGCATAAACTTCCGCTCTCCCAGGTGTCTGCAGAAAGGGATTCCTGTTTTGTTTTGATATGGGAGAAAATAGGAAGTGTCTTGTTGCTGATTCTGGCAGTTGTAGGGTTGGGTCGCCGAAAAGTGTCATGGTTTCAATAAGGTAATGTTTACCGTATTCCTCATAGAAACGTCTCTTTGTGATTAGTAGGGCCTCCCCCAAGGTCCTCACGTTTTCGTCAAAAATAACTTCCATGAGGATGGCCCGAAATTGTGACTGAATGAAAGTAATGCCCAGGCCTGTGGGAGAAATAGCTGCGATTGAGCCAGCATCTTTTTGGCGAAGCATGAATTCAGCTATTCCAGGCGTTCCTGGATATGCAAAATAGCCATCCAGACAGTTGAAGGTGCTAACAAATGGATATTTACCTGCATTTCTAAGATTAACAATGTCTTTCAGTGACCAGCCTTCGCCTTTCATCCAGGTTGTAGGAGAACCATGTCCGGCATACTGAACCATCCATACGCCACGGTTGATGGCGCGTGTGATGCCATCACGGACATCCTCAGCTTCCGGATGAGTAATATTGCGATAGATGCGCTGAGGGATAAGATCGCCAGGCAAGTAATTGGTGATGATTTCTTCGCTCAACCTGGCAAAGTCCCCAGCGGGAGGGTCGTAATCTGCGACAAAAGCTGCCCGGCGCTGCCAATAGTGATTTCGTACATTTTCATCATAAGTGACCAATTTGTCAACTACTGCATTGGCTTCATCAAGGTTATTGACAGGGATGCGACCTACTGCCAACTCTGGATCGCCATCTTCATTCAGGTCGGCGTAACGGTTATCATCCGGCACTTCACCTTGCCATGGATCTTCCCAGGCCAGAAAAGGAGGCACAATGATTGGCTCTGGTTGATATTTGTCAGGGGCGAATCCCTTAAAATTCCAATGCCCATCACCAAAGAGCGTCAAATAATGTGGTTTCGGTTCGGGCCAGTTTTCGATGGCCCATTTCATGAATTTCACAATGGCGCGTGGGTGATAGATACCGTCATTAAATTCGTCAACCAAGTCTTGAAAAAATACTATCCGCGAGCTATACCCGCGCTTTTGGTGCCATTCTGATAAGCGTTGGGCTGCCGCTTCCAATTCGGGGGCGGTCACGATAATAACCTCGGCCCCATGAACTGGCTGGCGCAATTCGGTTTGCTGGGGGCTTAGCTCAATAGAGTCTGGCCCGTGAATGGCTTCCTCCTCCTGCAACCAAAACCTGTCTCCTGGAGAATCCTTGACGCGGAAGAGAATCGCTTTGGCTCTACCTGGAATAGCTGCTGAATGCGTAAGCCTGCGCGGTGCATAGGGGTTGCTGATATCTAAGATTTCGACTCTAGTTTCTGTCCATCCTTTTACTAAGTATTCGTGAGGACCGGGCGATTCTGTCCGGAAGTCAATTTGTCCCTTCCAAGCCACAAATCGGCGACGATAATGCATGTCCCAATGATTGACAAAAACCTTGTCGATTTTGTTCTTTGGTTTCAACATTGCGCCGATAGTAACCGTATTGACGCCGTGAGTTATTAGATCAGCGGGCACTGTGGCGGTAAAGATGTTTAGACGCGTACCTGACCAGATTTCATCCAAAAGCTTTGTGCCATTCAATTCCACTATTGTTCGATGTTCTACCGGGCTCTGCGAATATTCCTCGACAATAAGCTTGGCAGGCTGACTCGCGGCTGGATAAGGTATCGTGGATGGATATGTGCCTGTAATGACAAGTTGCTTTGAATTCATACGCAGAATGTCCCAAAACCACGTATCCAATGAGTATTCTCTTTCACGTTGCTGCGTAAACCAGTAGTTGTTTTGCTCTGCATGAATGGTGGTTGCAAAATCGGTGGGAGAAGATAGTTTGAAACTTGGGGCGGCATTAATTTCAGGAATGCGTGGTCCGGGCTCCGCACCAATCGTCAGCCAATAAACATTTTCGTCAGTGTATTTTTCGTTTTGAATGGTGCTGTGATATTTTTGTCCAAAGAACTCGATATAGTCTCGCTTATCGAATCTCCCATCCTCCTCGCCAGCAACAAAAATGGCTATGGGTATCCCCTGGCTGGTGAGTGAGAAGGTTCGGGGATCGATGCTGACAGGCTTAATGCCTGCTGATTCAAGATCGCTAGGCGTAATGCGGACAATACCGTCTTGTGTTACGCCGATGCGCAATCTGTAGGTTTCCTGCGCCCGCACAGGTTCTGTCCAAAAGGTGAAATTGCCGAGGGCGAGTAGGGCAACGAGTGTGCTGATGGCTGTAAAGATTTTTTTCATAGCACTTGTTGTGGGTTATTCTGCCAGTCCGCGGGCGTGTTCGATATAGTCTAGACTTTGGTGTCTGAAGTATGTATTATACAGGGTTGCATAGTGTCCCCCCAAGGTTATAAGACTATCATGATCCCCCTCCTCAATAATTTTACCATGATCAATCACCAAAATGCGATCTGCCGCCTTTACTGTGGAGAGACGATGTGCAATGAGTATGCTGGTCGTGCGGGATAAAATTAAATTTAGCGCCTGTTGTATTTGCCATTCGGTAAAGGGATCGATACTGGCTGTGGCCTCGTCCAAAATAAAGATTGTCGGTTTATGTGCCAGAACACGCATCAAAGCAACCAGTTGGCGCTGCCCCATCGAGAGCCGCTTTCCCCGCTCGCCCACCTCGGTATACAATCCCTCAGGCAGTGTTTCCAACCAGTCTCCGTTACCAATTTGACGGGCAAGCTCAAGGATTTCTTCATCGCTAGGATTGGGATTGGCATACCGAATATTGTCCGCTACAGTCCCCGAGAATAAGAAGGGGATTTGAGAGACAATCCCCAATTGTTTGCGATAAGAGGCTAGATTTAATGTGCGGATATCATGGCCATCCACCCATATCCGGCCAAGCTGAAACTCGTAAAAACGAGCAATGAGTTTGGCGATGGTGGTTTTGCCAGCACCTGTGTGTCCGACCAAGGCAATGGTCTCTCCAGCACTGATATGCAAATTGAAGTGAGACAGGATGTTTTCACCCTCAACATAACGAAACGTTACATTCTCAAACCGGATTTCCCCTGAAAGCTGTGGAGGGATTATGTTGTCTCTTTGGATAACATTGTGCTCCGCCTCGATAAGTGCAAAAATGCGCTCAGCCGCCGAAAGTCCTGCCTGGATTTGAGCAGAAAATGCGGCCAGGTTTAGCACAGGGAAGAAGAATCGCTCCAGACTACTCAAGAAAAGATACCAGGCGCCAGCAGTCACAATGCCTTGCATTACCGTAAGGCCGCCTGCATAAACCAAACCTGCAGTAGCGACACCTCCTAAACCATTGAGCAGAGGAAAAACCGAGGCAAGTACGAAACCTCGGCGAACATTCACCTGGAAGCTTTCTTCATTGGCTTGCACGAATTCCTGGTAGATGGCTGATTCCTGACGATAATTTTTGGCGACGGCGATGCCGCCAACACTTTCCTTGATTCTCGCATTGACCACCGCCATGGCCCGCATTCCTAGCCGCGTGTATTTGCGCATGATTGAGCGCAATGCGCTGGCAGCGAAAAATAGCACCGGCAAAAATAGGAAGATCCCCATTGCTAAACGCCATTCAATCTTGACCAAAAGCGCAGCCAAGATACCCGCCTGAATAAACTGCGAGGTGACATCAGTGACCAGGGTAACCACCTCACCAAAGTCGCGCGTATCAGAAGTGATGCGCGAAACGATACGCCCCGAAGCATATTTGTCAAAAAAGGAAAGATCGTGGTTCACCGAGGCGCGAAACGCATCTATGCGGAGATTTAATACGACGTCGCCAATGGTGCGCACGGTAATGCGACGCCGCATCCAATTAGCTCCCCAGGTTAATACGCCGAAGAGGAACACCGCTGTGGTGAGTGCTGCCAATAAGATGGGATCGTTGCGGGCCTGAAGCATATCGATGCCACGCCCAACCAACACCGGGAAACTTGCGCTTGAACCCGCGATTACCACTAGCATGACTGTGATGAGAATGAGTCGGCGTGCGTAAGGTTTAAAGTACGCACCGATGCCCGCCAGTAATTCGCGATCACTGTACTGGCGATCATATCCTTCCACATCGAGGTTGGCAAAAAATCCCATGAGATGGCTTTTGTGTGGGCGTGCTAATAGTTGACGGCTGATGTTCGCTCATAGAACAATACGAACCTGCTGAGTCGCTTGTCAGCCATTGTTGTATTGTAAATCTACTAACCAGCAAAAATGCGGCGGTAGGCTTCGGATGTGCGCAAGAGTGCTTCATGATCGCCTAATGCCACAATGCGTCCCTTGCGCAAAACAACAATTAGATCAGCCCAACGAATCTGTGAGAGACGATGAGTGATAATAAAGGTGGTGCGATCGCGAGACGCAGCGAAAATGGCTCGCTGAATTTTATCTTCTGTGGCGCTGTCGATAGCACTCGTAGAATCATCCAGGATGAGGATGGTAGGATCGGTGAGGAATGCGCGAGCCAGAGCCAGACGCTGTCGCTGTCCACCCGACAGCGTGACCCCGCGCTCACCAATAACGGTCTGATATCCATTTGGCATATCCATGATGAATTCATGGGCCTGGGCGGCTTTGGCCGCTACAATGATTTCCTCCATGGTGGCGTCAGGTCGACCAAATGCGATGTTTTCTGCGACGGATCGAGAAAACAGGAATATGTCCTGCTCGATGATGGAAATCTGACGACGCAGCGCCTCTATATCCCACTCCCGCACATCAATGCCATCAATCAATACGCGCCCAGACGAGACATCGTAGGTGCGATTGATGAGTTTTGCCAGAGTTGTTTTGCCAACACCTGTCTGTCCGACAATGGCAACTCGCTGGCCGGATCTCACATGAAAGTCGATATCTTGCAGAATTGGCTCAGCATCTGGGGTATAGGTAAAGAAAACATGATCGAAAGTCACATCACCAAGCATCTTCTGGGCATGGCCACCAATGTTTTGGTCGATTTCCGTTTCGGTATTGATAAGTTCAAGAATTCGGCGTGCTGCCGAGATACCCGAAGAAACGCGTGAGTAGGCGAATAGCGATACAAAGGTGGGAAAGCCCAATAAAGCCAATAATCCCATATAAGCTACCACATCCCCCGTGTCAATTAGACCGCGACGAAAAAGAATGACCGCATGCAGGAAGCCAGCAGCATTGGTCAGCGCTAACAAGAGCAAGGGAAGAAAACGCGCCTCGACATCACCCTGGTGGATGAAGGCGTCACGAAACGCTCGCGCCACTTGCGCAAATCGTCGCACTTCCTGTTCTTCTTGAGCCGCCCCCTTGACGATTTCGATGCCATCAAGTACTTCGGCAAGACGCGTGTTCATAGCACCAAAAGTATCACGCACACGTCGAGTAATCGGCTGCAGCTCATGAAGATATTGCGCCAGCGCTCCCATATAAAGTATCGAGAAGACAGCCGGAGCCAAAACTAGCGAGAAATGATAACGGGGCGCCATGATCATAGGCATAAGCATGAACATCATCGAACCAATGACGAGATTGACGCCTGGGTTCATCATGAAGTTGATTTCCCTAACGTCGTTAGTGGCTCTAGCCATCGTATCACCCACGGGTTGCAAACTATGAAACATCATACTTTTACCCAGCAAGCTAACGTACAGCTCGTCTCGAATATCCCTTTCGAGGCATTGCCCAATAAGCTCAGCGCTAAAATTACGCATGAGTTGTAGACCGCTCCGCACCAACTGCGAAATCATAATAAGAATGGCCGATCGGATAAGGATAGCAGGCAGGGGAGGGTGTGTCAGGATGCCGTTAAATGCCTGTCCAGTAAGGATAGGGATTGCTGAAGCAAGCAGAGCGTTCGATAATGCTCCCAGAATTAACACCCCCCACAAATACCAATACCGGATGGCATGAGAAAACAACCAACGCACTGGCCCCTTACGATTTGTGTGGTAATGATCTGGAACGTTAAATTCGGTGTAGTGCGGCGGTGGTGATATAGAAGTCAGAGATGCCATAACACCGGGCATTATATCGCAAAAATGCAGCAGGCGCCATCACTTGTCTCTTGTTTAGGCAAAACTGAAACGCACCCTCTCTTATGGAAAAAACAGGAGAGATCGTGGCCCGTTAAGAAGATGCGCATTTGAAACTTGAGAACAGTGCTGCGCATTTCGACGAACAAAGACGATGGTTGACGAACAATAGAAGATGGTTCACCTCATCCACCTTCGTCTTTATTCTGTTTTCGTCCGATGAGTTAGAAGCGTCTCCAAGATTCATTTCAAGTTCATATCATCAACCACTTAACTTCCTGGCACCACGTCGTAGGTAAATTTTCCTATCAGTCGTGATGGGCCTGATATGTCTCCATCCGCATTTTTGCTGCGAACTTGATAGTAGGTGCCTCCTGCTTGCGTAGCGACGCCAGAGTCAGTCCAACTGTTGGTAGTAACTTCGGTGTGGAAATGTTGGATCGCTGGTGAAAAAAGAGGCCTTTCTGTATTTCTGTAGATGCGATAGCTCATTCCCTGGTAATCATCCCACTGGATAATTACATCCGCACCATTCAGTGTAATCGTGGGGTATAGAGTGGGAGGCTGTTGGATGGGGGTAGCGCTGGGATCGAGCTGCCAGAGTCGTCCTACTAGACCGCGATCGCCGACGACGATCTTGTCTTGATCGGGCCAGTAGCTTAGGGTGATGAAGTCGCGATCGGATGCCACCATGGTTTCCCAGGTTTCCAAGTCATGCGACCGCAGGATGCGGTTATCCTCAGTAACCAGGTAGAGTCTGTTGGCCGCATCAATGGCAAAGGGGTTATATACCCATGTCTGCACAGAAAAGTCGGGGAAAGGGTAGGTGATTGTACTGCCATCTGTCTGAATAGCAATGATTCCATCCCTGGCCGCTGCAAGGGCTAGAAGCTGGTTGTTATAGACGTATAGACGAGATCGACAATTTGTCTTCCCGTTACAACCAGCAAGGCGCTGCCACACACTACCCCCATCAGAACTTTCAGCTATTCCGCAGGGTGACCCATAATCATCGCTCCAGGTTGCATAAAGCTTGCTGTTGAATTGAATAATATCATATGTCCGATAATTCCCCACTCCGTCATCCTTATCCGCCATTCGGGTCCAAGTCTCACCAAGGTCTGTACTGCGAAAAATTTCACCTGTCCAGGTTTTGTAGTCGCCTGTGTGGGAACTCACTGCGACATAAAGCCCATTTGCAGTACTTTCTATGCCCCAACTGTGAATCACGTTGGGCAGATTGCGATGTTTGACAATTGTTCCCGTCGTTGGAGTATAGACATAAGTATTTCCCCAATCCCATGGGTGTCCCCCGGGGAGGGCTGGATCAGTGGGGTCTGGTCCCGGGATGTGTAAATGCTGGGTGTCTACATCTCGAACCATATCGATGAAGCCCTGTTCGCTAGGTTGGTAAATCGCACTGACGACGCTGGAGTGATAGCTTGCAAAAAGAGAGCCGTTGAATTCTGAGGGACGTGCTTTTCCAAATCCGAGGTAAAGTTCGTTTCCCCAAGGCAAGATAGAGTAGTTGCTAAAGTAGACTGGATCGGGCTGGTAGCCCGTGTTGTCCTCAAACCATTGAGCGTAATCGCATCCTGGTCTTAAGTCTTGCAGGTTGTGAACACCTGGCGCTGGTGGGGATGTCGTGGGGCAATCGGATGTCGCAGCAGTGGGCTGTTTGAGTGGGGTAGGTTGTACGTGTGGGAGGATCATGCTGCCACATGACGCGATCAAAAAAACGAACAATAAAATAAACATTGAAAATTTCATCTTGACATCCTTGGTTACAGTGAACAAAGATTTGTGGCTGGCTGGAGTGCGTTTTATGATAGCATGTTCCAGAGTATCATGCATGTTCCTTCCGTTACAGAATGAACATTGCAGGGGTGAAGCGTTGGACGGTATTAGGTGACCATGGACGGGCCCATCGGGTGTACCCACGCTTCTGGCAAAAGTGGATTCGCGACATCAATTGATCAATTGGTCGAGGCTGCGCATTACTGATGCAGCGGGAGCTGCGTACTCAAAGCCAAAGACAAGGAGGCGATTACTTGATTTCATTTTGAATCTTATTCATTTTGGTGTACCATTTGGACACTTGAAAACTGGAAGAAGTTGATCCGTGTGCTATTATCAAATCTGAACTAGAATATTCACCAACAAAAGGATTGTTGCTACTATGTCAAAGCCATTTCCCGTAACCGACGCCAATTTTAACAAAGAGGTCCTAGATAGTGAAACCCCTGTGATTGTAGACTTTTGGGCTGTCTGGTGTTCACCTTGCAAACTTATTGCTCCCATTCTGGAAGATCTGGCTGTGGAATTTGATGGTAAAGTCAAGGTCGCCAAATTGGATGTGGATCACAATCCCATGACGCCTGGACAGTATGGGATTATGGGAATCCCAACACTCATTATCTTCAAAAAGGGGGCGCCGGTCGAGCGTATCGTGGGATACATGCCCAAAGATCGTTTACTGCAACGCATCTTGCCTCATATCCAATGAGCTCAACTTCTCGTCCTCAGGACCCGATCTCGGCTCTGATGGGGTGGGCGGCGCACAATCTACGCGGCGCTTTGGTGACGGTGATCAAGACCCGTGGCTCCTCTCCACGCCCGTTGGGGGCCATGATGGCAGTTGCGGAAACGGGGGAGATGGTGGGGTCTGTGAGTGGTGGATGTGTGGAGAGCGCAGTGGTGCAAGAGGCGATTAAGGTCCTTGCCGGCGCTCCCCCACGTCGAGTCGCCTATGGCATTGGTGATGATTGGGCGGCTGAGGCCGGGTTAACATGTGGTGGGGAAGTTGAAATTTACATCTTGCCCTGGCATCCTAATCCTGTCTGGCGCGCATTACATTCGGCAAGACTGGATAAATTGCCTGTAGTTTTGGTATTGGGCTTTGGAGGAAGGTTCGAAGGCAAAATCGGTTTGTTTTATCGTGATGGCAACAAACTGGGCGCGCTGGCGCGTTATGAGGATATCTTACGTGAGCTTGTTAATACAACATTCGCTCAGCAGCGCACACGTACGAGCGTCGTTCTGCCCGATGGACGCACGGCCGTGGCGCTCATTCCCTTTTTCCCGCCGCAACGATTAGTGATCATCGGTGCAGTGCACCTTGCAGTTGCGTTGGTACGATATGCAAATGAGTTAGGCTATGAGACCATTGTGATAGATCCACGGCCCGCATTCGCTTCATTGGAACGATTTAATCATGCTGATCGCTTGCTCATGGCCTGGCCTCAGGAAGTCTTGCCCGAGCTGCATCCCGATGCTGGCACCAGCATTGCAATTGTTAGCCACGATGACAAAATCGATGTCCCGGCGTTGCAGTTGGCGCTGAATAGCGAGGCCCGTTACATTGGCGCTTTGGGTTCGCGTAAAACCGTGGCCCGCCGAATCAGGCGCTTACACGAAATTGGTTTTACCCATGAACAAATCCAACGTGTTCATAACCCCATTGGCCTTGACCTGGGCGGGCGCACCCCCGAAGAGATAGCTTTGGCGGCCATGGCCGAAATCGTGGCCGCTCGCTATGGCAAGGCGTGAAATCAGCCAGCGAGGCGTTTGATGTCTACGACTCTCTATACCGCTCCAGCAGGTGCAGGAAAAACAACTTTTGTAATACGGCAAGCCCACGTACGGGCTCAACGTTGGCAGTCGGCGCGGATTGTGGTGGCCAGCCGCCGACAAGCAGCTGCGGCCCACCGGCTGCTTGCTCTCTTGGGCGGAGGTATGGGGGTGCGCATCCAAACGATACATGATCTTGCTCGCGAGATATTGGACCTGACCGCCTCTCCACTGACGCTTATCAGCGATCCTATCCAGGTGCGGTTTGTACGTTCAATGGTGGATGACGCTCGGTTGCACTATTACGCACCGCTATCGCACATGCCCGGCTTCATTCGGGCATTGCGCGAGTTGTTTTCCGAATTCACATATGATCTCGTCGCGCCTTCGGACTTTGAGCGCGCTGTGAGATGTATGGGGGAGCCAGAACGCTTAGCTGAACTAGCTCGGCTTTATGCCATGTATCGACATGGACTTCAGGACCGAAAATGGGTGGATCGTGCGGGAATGCTTTTACACGCCCGCTGTGCCGTGAAAACATCGCCCGAGCTATTAGGAAATTGGAATTTCCTTGGCGTCGATGGGTTTATGCGTTTTCGCCCTGCAGAGTTGGCGTTATTGCACGACATATCCCAACATGCAGATACTGTTTGCTTCACGCTCATCCAACCTTCCAGCGACACAGACCTAGCAGCTGCAGCATCTTTTGCCGAAGCTATCGAGCAGGTCGAAACAACCTTTTCCGTTCGTGCGCAGCCGCTTTCAACTCAGTATTCCAGGCGTCTCTCTCCACAACATCGATTCATCGCGGCACCTGATATTGCAAATGAAGTTCGAGTGGCACTGCGTTGGCTCAAAGAGCGCATTGTTATTGACGGCCTGCAATCATCGCAAGTGGCGCTGTTGGCACGTGACATCCGCTCCTACCGAGATGCGATTATTCAGATTGCCAGGGAATTTGAAATGCCTGTGCTGGTCTCGGGGGGATTCTCGGTGCGGAGCAATCCCGCCGTTGATGCTTTGCTGGCATTATTGAATTTGGTTGCACCAAAGACTGACCCCCATGCGCCCCCCAGGCAATTTCCGTTCCGGGCTACCATCAGCGCCTGGCGCTCTCCCTATTTTACCTGGGTATGGCCACACGAAGGGCTTGCTATCACATCGCGCGATGCGGATAGGCTAGATCGGTTAGGTAGGTGGGCTCGTGTGACGGCTGGCGCGGAACAATGGGATGACGCTTTTGGACGATGGCTTCAACATTTGCAACATGAGCATACACCTCTATTAGACGATGGCAACACCCTGGTCACTACCTCTTCAGCCTTGTCGGATATTCAACTTTTGCGCCGAAAGTGGGCGTTGTTCAGGCAATCCATCACCCCTCCCCAAGGGCAACATCCTGTTCATGTCTTTGTGCATTGGCTTGAAGACCTCATTGGTTGCGAACCAGACGAGAGGGAGCAGTCAGAAATTATCGAGACGCCAAAAGACTCATTCTCGTTGAATATGGTGGCATCTATTCGCAACATTGATGATTCATGGCTGGTTGCTCGCGACATTGCCGCGTTAACTTCGCTCAAGGAAGTATTACGGTCCATGGTATGGGCTGCGGAGGCTTTGCAATTGCCTGACGTCACGTTCGCGGAGTTTCTCACAGATTTTGCTGGTGCACTTGAGGCCGCGCACTACGAAACGCGACAGGACGCAGGACGTGAAGTCATTTTGGCGCTCAATGTGACAGAAAGTTTAGGATTGCGCTTTGGTGCGGTGGCATTGCTAGGAATGGCTGAGGGCGCTTTTCCGGCAGTGGTGCGTGAAGATACTTTTCTTCGAGGCGATGATCGGGTTCGGCTGCAGCATTTGGGATTACAAGTGGAGCCATCTCCACGTAGTGAAGAGTCTGCCTTGTTTTATCTTGCTCGAACCCGCACCGATGGGCCACTACTCTTTACTCGCCCTTGTTTGGCGCAGGGAGGAGCCGAATGGCAGGCTTCTCCATTTTGGGAGCAGCTCATAACAAACAGTGAGCAGCTTGGCGAATGTCGTAATGCAAGTTCGCTCAGCGGTATGCTGATAGCCTCCTATCCAGAATTATTGCTTGCACTGGCTTTCCCTGACCTGCCTCCTTTACAACGTCGAGTGATGGAAACAGTGGCGGGCAAACGGTTGGCCCAGTGGATGCACGGCGCATCTATGACTGAACACCGATTCCATCGACGATATGATGGGCACGATGGCGATCTTTCTCGTTTGCGATCTGCATTTGCGCTCCGCTTCGGCCCCGATCATACTTGGTCTGCCGGGCGTCTAGAAACCTATCGCGCCTGTCCATACAGGTTCTTTGCCAGCCACATTCTATATCTCGAAGAACGACCTGAGCCGGCATTGGGGCTGGATAATCGTCAGTTGGGATTTATTTTTCATCGGGCGCTCGAGTTGGTGTTCCGCCGCGGCGCCGACAAAGCCAATGATGCTGATGCTCTCACTGCCATTTGGCAAGGGTTGGCAGATGAATTATTGGACACTGCGCCTGAGACTTATGGTTTTCGCCCAACAGCCTGGTGGCCTCAAATTCGTGAGCAAATCATCGAGACCGTGAGTCGCACCCTTGTCGCCCTGGCGGCAGAAAGTGATGGTTGGAGGCCCCGCGCGTTTGAGGCTGCTTTCGGATTCGAAGGGCATCCTGTGTTGGCCGTGACGCATGATGAACGTGTGGGCGAGGCGCTTCGCCTGCGAGGAGTCATCGATAGGATTGACAGTGATGGTCGTGGAAACTTGCGCGTCATCGACTATAAGCGCGGTGGGGTTTGGGGATATAACGATCGCGCCTTGGCCGAAGGGAAATACCTGCAACTGCCGCTGTACGCCCTGGCCGCCTCGCAGGCCCTGGAACATGGGCGGCCTGTGGATGGGTTTTATTGGAGTATCACCCGGGCAGAGCCAAGCAAGTTGCGCTTAAGTAAGATTGGCGTCGAGGAGGCAGCGAGTATGGCTTTAGCTCATGCCTGGGACGCAGTGGAGGGCGCGCGAGCTGGGCGCTTTCAGCCGCTACCCCCAAGTGAAGGCTGTCCTGATTTTTGCCCTGCGGCTGCATTTTGCTGGCATTACCGACCGCGACCTTGATCATGTTCTCATCATGCAGCACGCCTGTGTTTTGGCCTATCTGCGGCTGGCTCCCTAATGTGCCGAGCACACATGAATGAACCCCTCCAGGACCCGGCTATGCCTCTAGCACGGATCAACATTAAAAAGAACCTGCTCACAAATGCTCTTACCCTCATGCTTACCTGTTGTTCGTCTGCAACAAGAATAGCCTTGATTCAGTTGCTGCTTCAAAAAACGTTTGCTTAGGCAATGGCTTTATGCTAAACTTAAAGCGTTGCTCCCTTTCATATGCGTGATGCCCGAGGAACGTTTTGAGCCAACACCAGACCCAGGGGAGCCGGGTCATGCACTGGCCAACGTGATAGCCCTTGATTGGCAAGACTGAGGCTAGGCGTAGGCTCCCACCTGTTTCATACAGGTTCAAAAGCACCTGGGCACACGGTATGGAGGGGGGCGGAGAAATCACAATCTTTTTTCCACCTAACGCCGCTGTGATGACGCAAGCCTGCAGCGGCGTTATTGTTTTTTCCCCTTGTGTGATTTTCATCTGCCTGCATTTTGCGATTAAAATAGGCTATTCTCTGATATGGTGATGAATTTTCACCAATGCGTCCTTACGCTCTCGCCATGATACCATCCAAGCGTTTTTTATTTCTTCTTGTTGTTTTGCTTATTTTTGGTTCCACCTTTTTATTGGGGGGATGCAGTGATGAGTCTGCTTCCACCACCAATCGAAGCGATGGTGCTCTCACGCCCATTCCGTTCCCCACCCCCACATTCCTCCCGGCCACGTCCACGCCAACTTTCACGCCGCCACCAAGTTTCACGCCGATTCCGCAGGTCCAAGCTATTTTCTGTGATCCCAATCTAAGGTCGGTGTGGCGGCAAGCGATTCAAGAAACGTTGCAATCACAATCGGCGATGTGCGTGGATGTCACCGATAACGCTAATTTAATTATCAAGATACAGCCTCTGAATGTGGCTGGTGCGAACATATTGGCTCGACGATTTTATGCTGTGGTGGTTCCCTTTGCTTCTGTGAGGGATGATGTTTCTCTGGCGGAGCTACAAGCCCGTTGGTTAGGGGCGGGGGGGGCATTGGTCGTATCTGAAGAGGCAGCCGGACCTCTAACTGCTATTTTTGGGCCGGGTGAGCCTCAGGTTGTGGCTGCGGCTGATATGGCGGCCGAACTCAGCGTTCAAGATGGTGCATTGGGAATTCTGCCATTTCATTTGTTGGATCCAAGCTTCAAGGTGCTAACGGTCGATGGCGTCAGTGTTCTGGATAAGAAAATCACGCCACAAACTTATCCCTTGGCGATAGCAATCACCTTGACGGGCTTGGGTTCTGACCAAATAGCTGGGGCGTTGAGCAACGCCATTCAGCCATTAACTAATCGTGATACGAAGCATCTAACAACGCTAATTATGACAGGTGTTACCGCCATGTCACGGGGCACTGCAGCCAAAATGGAACAAAAAGGCTATCTATATCCAGCGATGATCATTTCAGATACGCTTAGCGCTGCTGATATTACGCATGTAAGTAATGAAGTTCCTTTCATTGAGGGCTGTGAGGTGAACAACACGTACATGAATTTAGTTTTGTGTAGTGATTATCCTTATTTGCGGACATTAGAAGCGATTGGCGTAGATATTGTGGGGCTCAGTGGTAATCATGTCAACGATTTTGGTCGCGAGGGGGCGCGTGAATCATTGCAGTTTTACAAGGACAATCATATTCCGGTTTATGGAAGCGGTCTCAATGAAGAAGAGGCATGCAAGCCTCTGATGTGGGAGGCAAATGGGAATACGTATGCTTTTTTGGCAGCGCTGGCTTGGTGGCCCGAGGACGCATGGGCTACAGATACTGAGCCTGGCGCTTGCTATTATTGGCGCAATCGCTCCCACATCATCGATATGATTCATCAACTCAGCCATCAGGTTGATATTGTCTCGGTTGAGTTGCAGTATGAAGAAACTTATAATCCCTGGCCGACACGGGATCAAGTTGAGGAATTCCGGGCATTACATAACGCAGGAGCTGATATCGTAACGGGTGTCCAAAGTCACGTGCCGCAGGCTGCCGAACCCTATGGATTGCAGGATACTGGTGGACCAGCCATTATCCTGTATGGCTTGGGCAATCTTTTCTTTGACCAAATGCAGAGCTGGGAAACGCGCACCGGGCTCATTGCTCGTCACACCATCTATCAAGGAAGGTTGCTTAGCACAGAGTTGCTAACAACGGTGCTGGATGATTTTGCCCAACCGCGCTGGGCCAGTCCCGAAGAAAGAGCTGAGATTCTGCGCTCGATTTTTGAGGCGGCCCCTCCACGTGATGATTTGCCCAACAACCCCTTGCCTACTCCCGCTACCTCAGGCGCTACAAAAGTTCCTACTTCACTCCCTTCGACGCCTGAGGCCAAGTCATCAAAACCTCCTTTTGGCGATACCGCCCCACCTGTTGTTCATCCCCAGCCAACTCCACCACCGACTGGTGTGGCTGTACTATCCTGGCCTCAGCATCAAGCAAGTAGTGAACCTCATTTTTATCTCGCTCGGCCTACCGGCGCCGACGCCAATCGCATGGAAGACCTGGGTTATGCCTTTGGGAGCACTGCTAATGGTCGCTATCGGGTGCATCATGGCATTGATATTGCTAACCCTGTCGGCACCCCTTTATTGGCTCCTGCCGATGGCGTAGTGGTCTATGCTGGTCCCGACGACGATTCTCACCGCTATGGTCCCTATGCCGATTTCTATGGCAATGTTGTCGTATTTAAATTAGATCAATCCTGGATGGAACGCGCTGTGTACGTTTTGTACGGGCACTTACAACAGATTCAGGTTTCGGACGGAGAACGCGTGGTCCGAGGTGAACAGGTTGGTAGCACTGGCATGACAGGTATTGCCATCGGTCCTCATGTGCATGTAGAGGTTCGATTGGATACACCTGTCAATTATGATGCAGTGTACAACACAGCTCTATGGATGCAACCTTTTGCTGGTTATGGGGTCATTGCCGGGCAAGTGGTGACACCTGATGGCCGGGCTTGGAATGACGTGAAATTGCATGCTTACCGCCTCAGTGACGATGGCGCTCACCTGTATCGCGTTTTTAACTCCTATGCTCTTGATGAAGGGCTTCGTCCAGATCCGCAATTGGCTGAAAATGCCGTTTTGGGGTCGGTGCCTGCTGGTGAATATGAGATTGTACTCAAATTGAATGACGCCACTTATCGGCAGAAATTGTATCTTGCCCCAACCCAAGTGGCATGGTTCCAATTTGTCATTCCCTGATCGCACCGAATTTATTCATCCCATTGTCGAACGAATTCGTTTTCGCATGTTTACCAAGGTGATAAAGGGGCGGAACCCAAACTCCTGTAAAATATCAATGGCTTCGGGTTGATAGTCATAAAGTACGGCGCTTATCGGACGGGGCGGGTGATGTTGCAAGTAGCGCAAAGCCATCGCTAGCAGGGGCGCCGTCCACTGTGCACGTAAATCTGGCAATAACAGGATGTCGATACGGTGCTCGTTGTAGACCAGCACATCCACATCAACAACGCCCGTTAATTCTTCGTTAATGAAAAGCCCCCAGCGCAGTTTGTGCCCCAGTCCGAGCCAACGGCTGAGTTTGCGCTGCATGGTATGGGAACTGGCAGAGCGAAAATGGGGAGAGCGCGCTGGGTGCCACCAGCGCGCCTCTGTCGGCATGGCCCGGCTGATGAGATAACGCACTGTGTTCCAGTCGTCGTCGGTGAGTAATCGCAGCGTGCCGCCAGGCGGTAAAGGTAGGTTAGGGATGGCAGCCGGGGTGTTATCTGCCACGAGGCGATGCTCTGCCATGATTTCGGCAAAGCTTAAGCGTTGGTACATGCCCCTCGCAATATCATTATCCTCCCGCACCTGCAGGATTGCCCATTGGGCCCCTTGTTCTGCGATATAATTGAGCACAATTCGCATCAACTCGCGGGCGATACCGCGACCTCGATAAGCTTTGTCCACAGCTACATTAGCTATTAAGTAGCGCGAACTAAACCTAGGTACAGGCTGTGTGGTCACATTGCCGACGATTTTACCTTCCTCAACCCACACAAAGCCATTCATGGCTATGCCTGCCGCATTATCTGCTGAAAACAATGAGAGCAGTGGACTCAATCGGGCAGCTATACGCAACTCGCGCAACGCCGCCCAACCCGCGGCATCCAGTTCGGGGCCAAATGCCTGCTCGATGAGTGCCGCGATCTGCTTCAGATCTCGGCGGGTGTTCATGGGCCGGGGACCCGATTTCTGCATTTCAGCGTTGAGTGCTGTGCTGATCATGAATATCTTTTTACCACACTTCATATCAAAGCGGAAAGCTGGCGCTGTTTGACCTTTCGGCGTTTTCATAGTACCTTATCCGTTGTCAGTCAATCGACTCTGGCAGCGTAAGTGTATCCGTTGCCCATTCCTTTAAATTCGGAGTTATTTATGACATGGGATGCATTCCTGCAACAGCTCCTCGATGACATTATTCATGTCGTTCCAATGATCCTGGCGGCAGTAGTCATCTTCCTTGTTTCGCTTTTTGCATCGGCTTGGCTGGCAAAGACTATGCGGCAGACATTGGTTCGGCGGCAAGTTCGCCGTGAGCTGGTCATCCTGTTTTCGCGCCTCGCTCGTTGGAGCGTTATTGTGACAGGATTTATTTGGGCTTTGCAAATTGCAGGTTTCAATGTTACCGCTTTTGTTGCAGGCTTAGGAGTGACGGGGCTTGTGATTGGTTTTGCTCTGCAAGATATCAGTAAGAATTTCACATCTGGCGTGTTGCTAATGATTCAGGAACCCTTCAGCTTGGGTGATTATATCTCAGTGGCTGGTTATGAAGGGGAGGTGATGGATGTGCAGATGAAAGCCACCGAGTTGCTGACCCCAGATGGGTTGCTGGTACTGATTCCTAACGCAGATGTGTTTACCAATACCATTACGAATTATACTAAGATTAGTCGCCGCCGCGTTTCCCTGACTATTGGCGTTTCCTACGACTCTGATTTACAAACAGTCTCCGAGATTGCTCTTCGGGCTATTCATTCCGTATCAGGCCTTTTGGATGAGCCTGCCCCCGTCCTTTTCTTCCACAACTTTGGCGAAAGCTCCATCGACTTTACAATTCGCTATTGGTTTGACACTTCTGAAAACGATATTTTTTCGGCTCAAGATATGGGCGTCAAGGCAATCAAGCATGCCTTCGAGCGTGAAAACATTGAAATACCCTTCCCTATTCGCACAATTCTCATGCAAGACCGCACAGACGAAGCAATGCCTTAGCCGATACAACTTTCTGTAGAGGATAATCCTCTTTCTGTATTATTTTCTAGAAATTAATTGACGATTTGTTATGACTGATTCAATCCTGCCAGAGGGGGGTGTACCTGCCCCTCCAGATGACCTGTCTGTGTTGGGGCGTTGGCGAATGACTGTGCAGCAGTGTAATGTGCCAGACATTCATCACGCTGATTTTGTCACTCGGTGGTTGGTAATCACCCGTGCATGCGTTTTTTCTATGACGATCACTTCAGGGGTGATTGGCACTTTATTGGCTGCCGAGTTTGGAGAGCATTTCGGTTGGCGCGAGTTCGGCCTAGCCTTGTTGGCAGTCGTCGGATTGTTAGCTGCGCATGCCACCAACAATTTAATCAACGACTATGTTGATACCCGTCGCGGTGTTGATACCGAGGATTACCCCAGAGGACAATATGCCACCCATCCTCTTCTTGGTGGGTTAACAACGCCCAATCGGATGCTTGCGGGGGCATTCCTCCTCACACTCCTCGATTTGGCGATTATGCTCTATTTGGCTTCTATACAAGGGGAGTTGGTCATTGCCTTTGCGCTATCAGGCTTTCTACTGAGTATGGGATACACAAGCATTCTCAAACGCTTCGCCTTGGGGGAGATTACTGCTTTGGTGGTGTGGGGCCCACTTATGATTGTAGGCACCTACTATTCCATCACTGGTGAGTTGGCTCCCCGTGTGTGGTGGGCTTCCCTTCCTTATGGACTTATTGTTGCTTCAGTTTTAATTGGTAAGCACATTGACAAAATTGAAGAGGATAAAAAATCTCATATCCGCTCACTGCCTGTTGTTTTGGGGTTAAAGCACTCTATCTTGTTTCTCAAGGCTACTTTTGTTGTTTTTTATTTGCTAATCTTTGCTTTGGTTTTCCAGCAAACGATTGGGTTTTGGGTGTTAATAACGGCGTTGGCTGGCGTGCGTTTGCGTACAGTTTGGGCAGTGTTATCATTGCCCAAACCCCAAGAAAAACCAAAAAATTGGCCCGTGTGGCCGCTTTGGTATGTAGCTTGGAGTATGTATTTCAATCGCGCTGCGGGCGTGTTGTTTATTGTTGGTCTTATATTCAATATCGCCGCTAGATATTTATTCCACGCCTAATTCTTGTCATCTGTTCGCTGTTTTCCCTTATTTCTTTACATCCGGAGAGTACATTGGAATGAAAGACCGCCTCATGCTTATACTGCTGCTCTTTGCGCCCATCGCTTTAGCCGCGGCGCTGTTGCACTGGTCTCCCATCCTCATTTTTGCCACCTCAGCATTGACCATCGTACCCTTGGCAGGATTCTTGGGGGACGCCACTGAAGCCCTTGCCGCCAAAACAGGCCCGCGTATCGGCGGCTTGCTCAACGCGACCTTGGGCAATGCCGCAGAGCTTATTATTACTATTATGGCCATCCGTGCTGGAGAGATGGCCTTGGTGTCAGCCTCTATCATCGGCTCTATTTTGGGTAACGTCTTGCTGGTTTTAGGAGCGGCCATCCTTTTTGGAGGCATCAAGTTTGGAGTTCAACATTTTGATCGCGAACAGGCCGGCGTGGATGCTACGATGCTTTTTTTGGCAGCGATTGCTATTTCTGTGCCATCCCTTTTCAATGCTGCCATTGAGCCCAACACAATCAAAGTCGAATGGCTAAGTGTTACTACTGCGGTGGTTATGTTAGCCATATACATTTTGTCCATCGGCTACATGCTTTTTAGCCGACAGCCCCAACCTGGAGAGGTTGGTCCTGCTGCGCCACTCCCTGAGCAAAATAAACCGCATTGGAGCCTGCCAGTATCACTAAGCGTGTTGGCATTGTCAGTGGCGGCAATCGCCCTATTCAGCGAGTTACTAGTCGGAGCGGTAGAGCCTGTCACTGAACAGCTTGGCTTCAGTACTTTTTTTGTGGGAATTATCCTCATCCCCATTATCGGCAACGTTGCCGAGCATGTAGTGGCTGTAGAGGTCTCCCTGAAAAATCATATGGAGCTAAGTTTGAACATTGCATTGGGCTCCAGTCTGCAGATCGCTCTTTTCGTGGCCCCTCTCCTTGTGCTTGTTTCGCCACTACTTGGACATCCTTTTGTGTTGGAATTTAATACCTTTGAACTTATCGCTTTGGTGTCTGCTTCAGTTATTGGGGCACTTGTGGCTATTGATGGCAAGTCCAACTGGCTAGAAGGTGCAATGCTCTTGGCCGTTTACCTCATTCTTGGCATTGCATTCTTCTTTCTGCCCGCCATTCTCTAATCCTTTGTAGGTTTTCTGCTCTGATTCAAGTCACGTTATAATTGGTGACCGTCTTGTTCAATACGTTATGGAGTCTCATTGTTCATGATCGCACGCATTGCAACCCGTACATCTATTAGCCCAAAAGAAATCGAGCGTTTCTTAAAATTCGCCATCGTTGGCGCTATTGGCGCTGTGGTTGATTTTGCCGTGCTTAACATCATGAAAATTATTTTCGAGCATATGGGGGTTGGCGTTGATTGGCACATCGGTTTAACCCCGCAGCAAATTCAACTCATCGCTGCCAATTCTATCTCGTTTTCCACTGCTGTGGTCAGTAATTTTACATGGAATCGGTTATGGACTTTTCCTGAATCGCGAGAGCGTCCAATTGCCAGCCAACTGGCTCAATTCGCCACGGTAAACGTCATTGGTCTCTTGATTAATACTATCATTCTGGTGGTGATGGACAGTTACGTATTTGGTCGCTTTGCTAGTGATCGTTTGAGTTATAATTTAGCCAAAGCTTTTGCCATTGGCGTGGTGCTTTTCTGGAATTTCGGCATCAATCGCATCTGGACATACAAGGGAATTAAGTAGCCCGCTTCGCTCATTCTTGCTATACGGCATAAAATGCTCCTTTGCTTTATCCCGTACGTCAATACCCCAGCCCCTTGGATAGGCGACGATTGTATTGAAAGTGAATTCCTTGCGGATTACTTCATTGAGCTGAATTCGCTTTTTCGATGCGCCCATGGCCGATCTGTATTATTGTCTGCATGAATGTTACTATTGATTACACTTCAGCAGCGTTGCAAGGCGCAGGTATTGGGCGCTATACCCGCGGTTTGGTGGATGCACTGATACCTTTGTTGGGAGCCGATGATAGTGTGACGTTGTTGTTTCCTCGGGGGAAAACGCTTTTTGCCCGCCGCAACTGGCCCGATAACGTACGGATTTGTCGATTGCCGTTGTCCGAACGCTATCAGACTATCCTTTGGCATCGGCTGCGCGTTCCTGCACCTGTCGAGTGGTGGGCAGGTGTTACTGATATCTTTCATGCACCTAATTTCCTTCTGCCACCTGTCCGCCAGGCCAAAACCCTACTCACCATCCACGATCTTGCCTTTTTGGTGCGTCCCGAGTACGCCTGGCCTCCACTACGACGTTTTCTGCAGCAGGCTGTGCCGCGCTCTGTTGCACGAGCTGATCACATCTTGGCTGATTCCGAAGCCACTAAACAAGACGCTATGCGCCTTTTCGGTCTGGCCGCGGAGCAAGTAACTGTTGTGGGAGCTGGTGTGGAGTCTCGATTTCGCCCCATGCCTACTGGGGCTACTGCTGGCACGCAGCAGAAGTATGGCTTGGAGTGGCCATTTGTGTTGAGTGTTAGCACCTTGGAGCCCCGCAAAAATTTTGTTGGCCTGGTGCGGGCCTTCGCCCGCGCTCGACGCGAAGCAAATCTTCCACACCATCTCATCATAGCGGGCAGCACTGGTTGGCTGTACGAAGACATTTTCCGTGCCGTTTTGGATGAAAATGCAGGTGATTTTATTCATTTCCCAGGCTTTGTTCCGGACGCCGATTTGCCCGCGCTCTATAATCTCGCCGATCTATTTGCGTTTCCTAGCCATTATGAGGGGTTCGGCCTGCCATTGCTAGAGGCCATGGCTTGCGGTACGCCTGCACTGGCCTCGAATGTTAGTAGTCTGCCAGAGATCGCAGGTGACGCCGCCTACCTCATCCCTGCGGGTGATGACGAGGCCCTGGTCTCGGCCCTCATTCACCTGCTGACAAATGCGGAGGCGCGAGCGGCGTTATCCGCGCTTGGCCCTACCCAGGCTTCTCGCTTCACCTGGGATGCAGCCGCACGACGGCTGCTGGACGCTTATCAGGCGCTCCTCCGTTAACATAAAGCGGGCCCGCTCCAAAACAACGTAGCGGGCCCGTTCTATCTGTGAGTGGCATAAGCTTAATCTGAGCAATACCGGCTCAGCCACAGCCGCCAGCGCCAGTGGGGGCTTTTTTCTGAAGTTTAATGATCTCATATGGCTCATTTTCGTGGGGCTGCGGTGGGATTGCGCTGGTCCACCTGTCACCAAGTGCATCGGGAATTACCCAGCCCAAAGTGTCGTCTGGGTGATGGGCAATCTTTTGGAATTGCTCGTTGCCATAGATTTCAATCCAGTGATTGATACCACCTTTCAACACGTAGGCATTGATGCTATTTTTGGCTACCAACTGCTTCCATACCTCAATAGCAGTGGTCTCGTCATTGCCCATCACAATGACAACAGTACCCTCTGGAGCACGCAATAACTCCTTATAAAGTGTTGGAATTTGCTTCGTGTCAATACGCCTGGCATTCTCGAGGTGATACAAATTGTAATCTCGCTCATTACGCACATCCAGAAGTACGATGTTGATCAGAGGATCGTAATATGCTTGACTGACTTCGTGTGGTGGTGCAAAGGCCTTGCCCTCGGCCAACAGGGCCTGTTTCTCTGCATTGCTGTTCCAGGCGTCAACCAGGGTGGGCTGACCAATAACCAGAATTGCTGCCGCTAATACCAATAAAGCCACCGATACTGCCGTCAAAATTCGTTTATCTTTTCGCTGTTCCTCGGGTGTGAGTATGCCTTCACGACGTTTCCAGGCTTTTTCGATGAGATCAGAACCCCAAACCAAAAGCAAACCCAACACGATAGCGATGGATACCACAACCTCTGTTGGTAATCCTAACCACTCGGATAGTGTGAAACGGCCCATAAAACTAGAATTGTAAAAATCCCAAAAACTGTCTACGACACTACCAAAAAGCAATCCGCCAGCCATGACGCCAGCGACGAAAAAGATGCCGTCGAGGTGACCTGACGAAGATGACACCATTGATGTCCCGGGACAATATCCTCCGATAATGATGCCGAAACCGAGCAGCAATCCGCCAAAAATGCCAGGCCAGAGATAGGTGGGAGGGACAAAAATACGGTCATAGTCCAACCATCCCAATCCAATAGTGAGGAAGAGTAATGCCATTGCCACCAGAACTGAAGTAAACATAGTCTTGAAAACAGTTTGGTCTTTGAAATAGAATTGACCCACAAGTTTGTGGGCAACGCCAAATCCTGCGATTTCAAGCGATGCGCCAAAAGCCATACCAAATAGAATAAAGACCATGTACCCCATGGGTTTGCCGAGAATTGCTACGGGATCAAAAGGCGCCATAAATGCCTCCTATGAAAATACAATGTTATCAGATGTGTGCAAAGCTTTAGAACCAAAGTCGCCGGACGAAGTAAGCAAGCAAATAGCCTCCTGCGAAGAAAGCCAGCAAAAAAGCCCAACTTCCTACCGAGAGAGTGGCGGCACCGTTCAATCCCTGGCCCGATGTGCAACCACGGGCCAGACGAGCGCCGAACCCCGCCAGGGTGCCGCCAAAAAAGGCGATGATCCAGCGGGTGGAAAAGGTCACTCGTGGACCCTTCACGGTCTCGAGCTTAAATCGTCCAAAGAACCAAGCGGAGAGAAATCCGCCCAAAAGTACGCCGATATCCAGCATGACAATGAATGAATCTAATGGATTCTTGACCCCACCCCCATATTTTATGAGATATGGGGTGCTGTTTACCCAGCCAGGCGCAACAATTTTTGCCAGCCAGATGGCGATACGATTGGCTCCGCCCGAGGCACCCAAACCGTCACCGGTGAAGAAGTAGACGCCAAATAGAACAAGCCCCAAAATGACGCCAGCGATAATGGAATTCGTGAACGGCTTTGGCTGCCGTTTAGAGGTAGACTTTGTTTCACTAGTGTATGCAGCAGTCATATCGAATTGCCTCCTTGGTATCGAGCGCGGCGGCCGAAATGTATTGTCGGCCGCCGCGACTTGACGCGTTAAACAGTGACCTTGTGGTCCTCTTTATCTTCCTCGACTTCTACTTCTTCCCAGCCCGTGATCATACCCTCAACTGCAGCGAGTGGTGTGTGACCAGTCGTGGTGAGGTACATATGCATGATGACAAAGGCTGCAAAGGACCAAGCGACGAATGTGTGAATAGGTGCGATATAGCGCAAGCCGCCAATAGCGTTTGAGAGTGCAGGCCATCTTTGAGCGCCCCAGATCAAGATTCCGGTGACAATCTGCAACGGTAACAGTACGTTGAGGATGGCAAGATAGGTGGCCTGTTGCAACGGGTTCATCTTGCGCTTTTCATTTTTCTCGAAGGGATGCGGTTCCCCCTTAAAAATGCCTTGGCCGTAAAACACCGCTTGTTGTAACGCTTGGTTGAAGAAACCTTTGGGTTCTGGTAGGAATTGCTGGATGGAATGTCCGGCCAAGAAGTAGAAGAGCGCAAAAAACGCGTTGAACAGTAGCAAGAAGCCTAGTACGTTGTGGATAGGCACCATTGCGCCCAGGTCCATGGCCCCAAACATGTCAGGACGATGGATGACGATACCAGTAAGAATCAGCAGAATGATGGCGATGGCTTGCGTCCAATGCCAGAACCGTTCATAAAATGTGTATAGATATAATTTGCGGGTCGGGCCGTTATGTGTGGCCGCGCCATGCGCAGCCGCATACACTCGCAGACCTCCATGGACAAACACGCCAGCGAAAACTCCTAGCATCATCAATACGCCTAACCAGTCAATCCATTTTACACGGTCGTGCCCAGGAAGATAGAGCCCTTCTTTGGCCGTACTAGGTTGATAGTACAATTCTCCGTTCTTGCCCCGAACCAAGTCTCCAGTAGGCTCCATGTTTACATCGCCAACCAGGACGGGGGTGACGCCACCTGGGGTGTAGCTAGCCAACATCATCGCATCTGAGACACGAGAATCTTCACTATGGCAGGCCGTGCAATCCTGTGTGGAATATTCTCCCCAGGTTGTGTTATGGGAAATGCTATATGGCTGCACCTCAGCCTGGATGCGAGGATTGTTGAGGCCTATCGCCTCCAACTGGGAGCGTACCACCTCTTCCTTTTCGGCATTATCGATGCGGAGCTCGGAGCGTGCGAGACGCCCGTCCTTGTTGATGTCAAAGGCGCTCACGATTTCTGTTTTGTAATTGCCGTCATCGCCAAAAAAGGCTTTCTTCAAATCAATTTGACGCACTGGCCGAGCCGGATCGCCATAAACCCAGTACCATGAGCTAACCAGGTTGAACGGAGCTAGCTTCAAATTACCTTCAGTGTCATATCTAGGCAGCAAGATGGGTTTAAACCCTTCCAACATGTTATAGGGATTGTGTGGGTTTCCGTCGCCTGTCACATTACGATAGATAAGAATTCCTTTGCCGTCGCGGTCGATTACCGTCCAGTCGTTTTGCTGTATGGCTGTGGCGTGGATGGTTGGAATGTGGCAAGCCTCACAACTGAGCTTCTGAGCGTGGCGATCTTCGTACGGCAGCCAGGTGTGGGTTGATTTGTAATCATGGCACGATTCGCAACGACGCATACTTTCGGTGAAAGAAGAGCCAACTTCGGTTTTAGTTACTGCACCACGAGCAAAATCGTGTATGGGTTTTTGCAGATAGTCAGAAATGTCAGGGCGGCGCGGTTCAAAGACAAGGTGTTGGGGATTCAGTTCCTTTGGCGGTTCATAGTAGGTGGGATTGTTCAGCGCGAAATGGCAGTCGGTACATTTAAGGTTCCGTTCTGCATGCACATCCCAGGAACGTTTGAGTTCGCTTTTCCCCTTGATGTTTAAGGCGCTATCCGAAATGCGTTGGCCAGAGAATATCTGCCCTGTACGCATGGTCGTCCAGTCATCTCTGTTGAAGTCGCGGTAGGAAAGTGCTGTAGTGATATCAGTCTGCACCTCGCCGTGGCATTGGCCGCAATTGCTGCTAGAGGGGCTTTGGATAGGAAGAACGTCTGGGTTGAGGTTGCCTTGCTCGTCGAACGCATCCTTGTTGTATATCATGCCCTTTCCGTCAGGAGCGGGTTGGACTATGCCTGTTCCCACCAGTGTCGCTGTATTGGCCCAACCGAATGCGCCCTCTTTTAGCATGTTAATCCGGGCTGAATTGTTGGGCTTGGGCATGTGGCATAGGAAACAGTTCATTTCCACAGTTCCCGACTCCTTCCAATCCCAGGGCTCCAGCTGGCCTGTGAGCGGATTAAGAATGCTGGTTTCAGGATTGTCGGCGCTTGCCGACAACTCTTTGAGAGACAGTCCTTGACGGCTGGTTTCGGCTGGGCCTCCGCCAACAAAATGTGCTCCATACGCCTTGAGCCAACCAGCGGTGGTGAGATCAATGTTGCTGTCTTCTGTTGGGCTGAGATAACGGTAGGTGATGGGGTCCCAAAGGCCAAAAAGGCCATTGCTGGTATCCCACGGTCGCCCTGACGGCGCCTGGCCAGCTGGGAGCATTTGATTCAAACCAACCTGGCTATGGAAGCTATGGCTTTCTATGAATTCTGTGTCATGGCAACTTCCACAAGTGTGCATGACTGAAACAGGTTTTCCCGACACAAGAACGTTGGTGCCATCTTCGTCCAATAGTGGAAATGTTGGATGGATGGGCGAGGGCTGTGCGGAAGCGACGCCCAGACTGACGAGAACCAGCATCAGCGCCAGCGCTGTCAGTCCCACGTAGCGCTTGAAGCTGTTGTGCATCATTGTTGGCCTCCTGGCTGAGCATTGGCGTTTTCAAGCGTGGCATTGCGACTGCCGTAAATCATAGGGTCTCCTTCATATCCCAGCGCTTCCCAGTCCAGACGTCCTGGCGATCCGTCGGGAGTATGGCAGGCATTGCATTGCAGAGCATCTTCCTTGGGAGCCACCATATGGGTGGTTGGCCAATACATGGCTGTGCGAGCAAAACCGTAATCGCCACTATATGGGAGTCCAAAGGCTTTTGCTCCGTCGCTCAGCGCTTTGTCCCAATCGAAGTCACTCCAGTACCCTCCTGGGCCAAAGGTGTGGGGGGTGAGCAGAATATTGTATTGCTTGTCGTAGGGCTGAGTGGCGTGGTGTACCTTGAAGGGGAAAATTTTTGCAGTAGGATCATTAATGGAGCCCGCTGGGGCGTTTAGTACCAGCTCTTGGGATGGATCAAATCGATCTCCAATCAGATATCGGTCTTCGAGCTTTCCGTTGTACCAGGTGTAGGTGGGAACAACATCGCGTTCATAGACAAACTTACCTTTGATTTTGAGGTATTCGTGCGGATTAGTGATTGGAAGATCTTTGCCAGCTTGGGACCAATCCCAATAGGTTTTTGTTGCCTCTTTTCGAGCAAAAGCTGGAATATGACAGGTTTGACATGCAACCGTTTGTGTGTGCATGTTGAGGCGGTCATCTTGATGGGGCGTTTCGCTGTGACAGTCGGTGCAATGCACCTGGTTCTCGTCATCCAGGCTGACGGAAATCGAACGCCCTCTCATGACGTGATGCTCGGCGCGATGGCAGTCGGTACAAACCATGTCTTCTCCCCCCATGTGAACATCCAGTTCTCGCGTGGGGTTGATAAGGGAGTTGTCCAGGTCTCCGTGCTTAACTGCATCTCCTCCTCCCCCTCGAAAATGACAGGTGCCGCAATTAATGCGCGTTGGGGGGCCGACATGTTTGGCGATGTTCACTAGATCAACCGATTCAGCAGGCACGCCCTTTTTGGCCTTCACATAATAGCCTGTATTGTCATGGCAGGCTAGGCAGTCTATATTTTTGGGCTCCGAAAAATCGAAGGTATCATTCTCCCAGCCATAGCCAGCATGACAGGCTGTACAGGCTGGCCAGTTTGGCTTGATGGTAATGCAGAAGTTGTTCAGCACATGTCCCTTGCCAGTCTTTACAGGTTCTTTCAGACCTAATACGTTATCGTGCTCGCCCGGAACGTCATCCAGCGCATACTCGTGCGTCCATGTGAAGTGGTTGTTGTGCAGCATCTCTTCCCCTGCCTCAGGATGGCATTCCAAACAGGCTTCTGTAACATCCTGACCTGTCGTGAAGTCTGCCCCATTGAAGAAGCCACTATGATCGGTGGGCATAGAGTGCCTTGGGAGATGTGCTCTGGGGTCGTCGATTTGTTGGGAAGATGCTTTTGGCACAGCAACCAGGGTGATGGGAACCCCAAAAATGATTAGGGTTATGAGGATACCTATAATCCAGTTTTTTTTGCCATGAAGCATAAGCCTTACCTCACTGTAATGTCGGTGTGTATGGGGCTCAGGCTTCCTGCCGGGTTTGGGTTTGGCTCAGCTAGCGGGAAGGCTGAAATAAGGTAGAAGTGTTGTTTGGTATAGATTAAAAAAAATTGTTTGATGGCTAATTGTTTGATGGTGATATCAAATGGACTTGCGCGTTTTACGTCGGTCAGTGGGCCTCCTTTGAAGTAGAAGATATTTGGTTGAGAAGTTTAGAGTGAGAGTTGATACGTTCATTTAGGACATCCCGCAAAAGCTCTAGAGCCTGAATGACGCGGATATCACTGAGTTCATATACGACTTCGCGCCCACGGCGCTCGAAGCTGACCAGTCCACTGTTGCGGAGAATGCGTAAGTGGCGAGAGACTGTGGATTGTGGAAGACGCAGGCGGGTTGTCAGGTCCGTGACATTGCTGGGGCGCTCCGAGAGGGCATAAAGGATAGCGATGCGGTTTGGGTCAGAAATCCCTGAGCATAGTTCAGCATGCATTCGGGCGATTTCTGCTCGTCGTGGGATCATCAGGGCGCTCCTTGGCTACAAACAATTTATCCGGAAATGCGGATACACGCATTCACAGTATTTTAATCTTTTTCACCCCACTCCCATATGATATCGATCATGTTTGGAAGCTCTATCACATTTTTTGTTAATCTTGCGAGTGTATCCCAATCAAATTTCGATGCTTGCCAATACTGCTGCGTGAGCTTTTGGTGAACGCTTTAGGCTTTTCGGCATAAATACGCCTGCCTTGTTAGCGCATTCCACAGTTCTACTAGATTGTGATCCATACCCAGCAACTCTGAAAGGTTTACAAGCTCTTGGGTAAATGTTGGGAGAACTGTTGGCCAAATCGGCGTGAAAAGTTTCATGTGGTTACATAAATATTTTACACGTTTGCGCTAATCATGGAAATTGGCGGTTGACGGTGAGCGCGACATCGTTCTAACCTGAGATGTTCACGAGCATAAACTCAACGCAAACCTTGCTCTGGAAAAAAGTCGCCTCTCGGAGTATTCCGCGAATACGCGTGAAGCACTTTCTCATCTAGCGCACTGCGCCATCCACATTCTGATTTGGTATGGTTAATTGCGAAATGGGTGGTAGAGACCGGTTATATTGGGCGGAATTATGTTTTTTCTTCGAAAAGTTCTTGTAAACGCGGGACTTGTTGTAACATCTCCGTTTCGCTGAACGTCGCCTCCCAAAATGGTCCAATGCCTCCGCACTCCAGCGAAACGACCCATGGTTTTTGCCATGAACCAGATTGCAATTGCATTGCAGCCCATTTCATGATGCTCCAATCTCTGTTCGTCAATGGAAGGTGATCAATCATTCCGTTGGGCAGCCAAGCACCATCAGGGCCAATGAGTTTTTCGAGTTTGGAGCGCTCAAGGCCGTTTTTTTCAGCACGTTGTATCCAGTATTCATTTACTACTTGTATTCCGGTGACGTGAATTTCACGTACGGCATGCAAAGGGAGCGCTGCGATGTACTCGCGATATCCCAAACCCAATTGCATGGCAGCCATCCGGGCGTGAGAGATATCAAAGAGGAATCCGGTTCCAGTTTCCTCAACAACCCGCGTGATTGTGTCTGCGTGGAAGATGGCATAGTCGTTCCTTGCCCCCAAGTGGTAACCGTTTTCAAGAATAATCATCTCTTTTCCAAATCGAGAGACGACAGATTCTACATCTCGAATCATGCGCTCCTGCACTTGTTCGGCAGTTATGTGATTCTCACTCTCGGGGGTGTCGCTCCTCAACTCCCCTTCGGAGAGGATGTGTAGATTCAGGTAAGGGGTATCTGTCTGTTCTAGCAGTCTTTCGAATTTTGGCCAGTCCGCGGGCCTTTTTGTCTCTACGTCGATGGCGTCACCGATTCCCGCACCTACGCCTAAGGGAAAGTGAATGTAGATGGGAAAGTTACCTCTAAGTCGTGTTATGAGTTCGGGCCATGCAGGGCATTTGAAAACATCGGGCCTGATTAGGCCTTGGGTGGTTAGCTTCGCCGCAGTTTCCGAATAGTTGAGTCCAAATTTCATTGTCGGTCTTACTCTCTTGTAATTTTCTTTTTGAAGATACCAAAACGGATATTCTTCCCTGCAATATGGTTTCGCAAGGGTTCTGGCGACAATTTGAACCCGAGTTTTTTCCAGAAACGCATCCATTCTGCATCATTCAAAGGGACCGCCGTACGGAGTTCGATCGTAGGAGAAGCAATTCGCAGCCATTCTTCCAGGATATTGACGCTCCACGTGGCGATTTCCTCTCTCTCACCCGGAGTTTGGTCTTGCAGAATGAGGGCACCCAGCCAGACTACATTCTCCACCGGATGGTGGAATCGAAAATCCAATGCACCAATAAGTTGTTCATCTTGCCACCAGATAGCCATGATTGCTCGATCGTCACTTTCTAACATCTGTTGGTAGTCGTTCACAGCCTGAATCGTAGAAGCGGGATGGCTGGTGAATGTGATGAAATATTTTCTACTGGCCTCATACATGCGTTGCAAGTCGGCTAGCATTTCTGTAGTGAGTGGCTTCAGCTTAATGGGGGGAGGCTGAGTTGTCGTTGGCATTATTTATCGTCTCTCGGCATATTCGAAAGTTTGGCGTAGTTTGATGATTGTGTTGGCCGGATAGTAGCCTTTAGGAAGGGAAGCACTGGCGTAAAGTAATGTATTTGGGCCAATGAGGACGCCTGGGTTCAAAACGCTGTTGCATCCTGTTTGTACGTCATCTCCGAGAATGGCTCCCAGTTTGGTCAGCCCTGTGTCATGCACCCGGTCCAAAATCTTTATTTTTATACTCGGACGCCGGCCTGTTAGAGGGTCTTTGCGGCTGACCACCGTCAGGTTCGAGAGTTTTGTTCCGGCTCCTAAGTTCACCCTATTTCCCAAAATGCTATCTCCAACATAATTGAAATGAGGTGCATGTGCACCTGGAAGCAGGATGCTGTTCTTCACCTCCGTGGCGTGCCCGACCATACTGCCTTCGCAAAGTAATGCGTTTGATCGAATATATGCACCATGTCTTACCAAAGTTCGTGGGCCAATATATGCTGGGCCTTCAATATACGCACCTGATTCAACCACCGCGCCAGGCCCGATATAAACATCCGTATCGGGCTTGATGTAGGCTCCATCAGCGACATCTCCAAAAATCTGGCAACCTTTACCGCCAATATGTGCTTCGAGATAGTTGGCAAGTTTGGGCAAGGCCTCCCAGACATAACCAATATCCCGAAAGAGTGGTGCATGGGGGGTATGTGACAGGTCGAAAAAATCACTGGGCGCGAGTTTTGGTGACATCGTGAACGCTCCAATCTGCATTTCACGGGGTAAGATATTGGGCAAAGGCTGGTTCCCTGGGCATGTCTCCATTTGATGCTCGGGATCGACATTCATCATACATGCCATCACCCTAGCCTTCAAAATCACGCCTCCTTTGGATTTCATGGGTGCGGCCTTCAGGTCAGAGCGTATCGACTGGTCTAGTGTTGCATACGGCAAGGTGCACTTCAAGAAATGGGAACGCTTCTTTCCAGGCCGACCCAAGTAGGACCAGTGTGTCATTAGACAAAGTGTCCCGAAAATGAAACGCCCCTACGGAATCCTGGTTTGCTTTCGTGGCTGAGTTTGGGTATGATGGTTGTGTCTAATAGCGATCACGTCTCCGATAACTTTTATGGTTAAACACATCCATTTAATATTTTTTTTGTTCGCCATCCTGGCCCTGGTATTCTTGGCTTTTGGTTACTGGGGAAGCTGGATAGCGCATCCGGCTGCCGGGTTAAATATCCTGGGTGTTGATCTTCCTGAATACGTCAAATTTGTGCCTGAAGTGCGAGATGGGATTATTTCCCTCAATCGATTAATTTTCTTTGCCATACCCGTTGCACTGGCCCTTGGGCTGATATTTTTGGCTAGCGTAAGAGCGGTTTTGCCTCTATGGATTCGTGGTGTGGCAGCCGCGTCGGCATTGCCTGTAGCACTTTCAATGTTGCCTCCAGCCTGGTCTCCTGGTTTATTGATGACGTCTGAATTTCGTGTACAAACCATCATCATACTGGGTCTTATTGTCTCAGTATTCTTGATTCCAGTGTGGAAGCAAGTTATTCCTGATTGGCTGCGTGGTGCTCTTTTTATTTTGATATCCCTGTTTCTTTTACCCGCATTACGGTCCTTCTTCCTGCTTTTGCCAGCGTTGGAAAAGCTTTACCACCGTTCTTTGCTTGCTGCTGGCCCTGGCGTTTGGTGGACCGTTACAGGGACGGCTTTGATGCTTTTGGCTGGCGGATTGCTCCTCTTGACGGATGTGCGGTTTGCTCGTGATGGTTGTTAATAAAGATTAGTGAGTAAGGTGAGGATCGATATTTGTGCTGGACCCTCAGTTTGGCGGGTGTCCTCCTGGGCGTGTAGCTTGACAAAAAAAAGGTTTTCATCGAAGATTAGATTACTTATCTCTGCTTTCCAACCTTTATCCAGTCAGAGGCTGTGATGACAACATTTTCCCCCTATGAGTCTATTCAAGATGTTGTACGGCGTCGGCAAAATGCTGGTTTTGTTGGGCGCTTCCAGTATATCGAGCGCTTTCAACAGAACTTGAGCAAGGATTTTGATGATCCAGATCGACGATACATTTTTGTGGTGACGGGCGAGTCCGGTACGGGTAAGACCTGGCTTTTGCATCAGCTTCAGCGTCGCCTCGAACTTGAGTCTGGTGCTTGGGCGGTGTGGGACAGTGGCAAAGCAGAAGGTCCGCTTGCTGTGATGGTTCATCTCGCCGAGCAATTTGCACGTCTTGGCCTTACCATGCCTACTTTTGCTGAAGCCTACCAACGATATCTTAATTCCTTACGATATCTGGCTGAGCGACTCGACCAGTCATCTGGTGTACGCTTTTTTGTTGCCAATAGCCTCGTTGATGCTCCCGTCCGATGGCAGCACACGGATTCAGAGTGGGGCATCATCGCAACAGCCGATTTGCAATCGCTTTTTGATGATCAACTGCGCTTCCGAGAGAAATTGCCTCGACAGCTATTAGCTGATGAGCAGACCTACCAGCTGGTGAGTGATCCTGTTCGCTCTTTTACACCGCTGTGGTTGGCCGACTTGCGAGCACTAGCGAAAAAAGACGTGCTGGCTTTGTTCTTTGATGATGTCCATGCCGCGGGCGACTGGCTGGAAGATTGGTTGTTTCAAATCTTTTCTGGTGAATTCGGAGAGACGCCGACTGCCACGCTTTGGGTGTTGAGCTCCGCTCAGCCTATTGATGTCCAGCGATGGCAGCCTTTGTCCGACGTTGTGGCTCGCTTTGTGCTCAAGCCCCTGTGTCAAAAAGATGTCGATGATTTTCTCCGGCGTTTTGGTGGTGAACTCTCCGCTGAGGGCGCAGTGAGGTCACAGTTAGATGAGGCCGCACCTGCTGATTTGATCGTATTGGCCTCCTACCGTAAGATTTTTCAGCGTGATTTACCAATGACTGCTACCAGCGATCCCTTGGGTTTGCTTTTTGAGTCGCTTTCACCTGAGCAACAACGGGTTTTGGCGATCTCTGCCCTTCCGGATCTGCTTACACGGGCCGGGTTAGGCAAACTTTTACGCGTGTCCTCCGAACACCCGCTCATTGATTGGTTTTTCTCACTTCCTCTGGTGCAGCCATTGAGTACTGGGTGGCACATGTCCGGTGCCATACGACAGGAGTTGTTGGAGCTCGGAAGGAAGAAAGTGCCAGAGGCAGTTTCTGACGCATTGTCAATCATCGCTGCAGATTGGCGGCGCCATGGAGACGCATTGCAGCATTCTGGTCCAGCTAGCTGGGCTGATTTGTCCTGGAGAGAGGCGTGGCTGACGCATTTGCGTTATCGTCTATTGCAAGATGCAGAAACCTATCTGGGCATGGCTCTTGATGCTGCACTTCCTACTATGGAGATGAACCCCGCCTGGACTAAAAGCCTGGCTCGCACCCTTCTGAATGCTAGCGATGAAGGGGCTGGCGATGAAGTTAGGGCATGGGGGGAAAGGTTGTTCAACGGCGCCGAGGCGCTCTCTACGGCCAACTATCAAGGGGCGTTGGCATTGGTGAATGCGCTTATCGATGAAGCTGAATTGGAGCCACATCGATTGAGTCAGGCGCTTGGCATGAAGGCCTGGCTTTTGCGAGCACAACAACAGATGGAGGAAGCCCTTGAGTTCTACACCCAGGCAGAAGACTCAAAGCATAGCCCTGCTTGGTTGGCGGCTCAGCGTGCAGCCACTCTTTATTTGATGGGGCAGCGTTCAAAGGCTGGCGAGGTTCTCACCTTCGCCCTTGAACAGAAAAATGATTTGGATTGGGCGCTTGCACTACGCGGCTGGCTGTCGTTTGAAGAAATGAAGCTTGCTGCTGCTCGAGATGATTTTTCTGCCGCCCTCTCATTGAACAGTGACCAATTGATTTGGGCACTGCCATTTCGGGCTGAGATTAGCAGACGCTCTGGCAATTATGAAGGTGCGTTATCTGATCTCAACCTTGCGCTTGACAAGTTTTCGGATCGGGCCTGGATGTATGCTTTGCGCGGCGTTGTTCTGCGGGAGCTTGATCGCTTTGAAGAGTCATTATCCGATTTCGACAAAGCTCTTAGTTTAGAGCCCGATAGTGTTTGGATAATCGCACAGCGCGCTCAATCACTAGAAGCCAACGGTCAAGAGGAGTTGGCGTTACAGGTCTATGCTCAAGCACTTGAATTAGCCCCTGATGATGTTTGGACTTTAACTCGCCGTGGCATTTTGTTGCAGAATATGGGGCGTCATCACGATGCTTTGCAGGACCTCAATCGGGCTGTTGAGTTAGATTCCTCAGATGCTACACCTTTGGTTGCACGGGCTGCGTTACACCAATCACAAGGCGAGCATCTACTAGCATTGGGTGACCTTGACGCCGTTGTTGCAATGCAGCCAAACAATAAGGATTTGCTCAGAAGTCGTGCTGCCAGTCGCATTCAGCTACGACAGTATGAGGATGCGGTTGATGATTTGACTCGGGCATTGACGCTAGAACCAGGTAACAAGGATTTGTTGATTTTGCGCAGTCAGGCTTTTATTGGATTGGGGCAGTTGGATGATGCACTGACAGATATCAATGCGGTTCTGCATGCCCATCCAAACGATCCCGATGTTCTGGTCTACCGTGCTGATGTGTATCGGCGAATGGGGCAATTTGAAAAAGCGCTTGATTACCTCAACCAAGTACTGTTAGAACATCCTCAGCATGTCCGTGCATTGGCTCAGCGGGGCGATGTCTATCGGCTGATGATGCGCAACGAAGAAGCGGTTTCGGATTTTGCCCGCACGTTGTCCATTGATCCTGACAACAGTTGGACACTGGCCCGTCGTGCTGATGTTTACCGCCGAATGGATCGATATCAGGAGGCCCTGGCTGATTTTGCGCGTGCGTTGGCAATCAATCCCAGTGATGCATGGGCATTGGCGCATCGTGGTGAAACCTATCGCCAGATGAATGAGTTGGACTTGGCCTTACGTGACTTTACTCGTTCCATTGATCTTGATCCTACAGATCCCTGGTCCTGGTCTGGGCGTGGCGAGACATATTGTGAGTTGGGAGAAACCGAAAAAGGCGTGGAAGATTTTTCTCGGGCATTAGAACTTACTCCCGATGACCCACTCTTATTGGAGTTGCGCGGCGCTGCTTTGGTGGAACTCGATCGAAACGAGGAGGCTTTGGCTGACTTCAGTCGGGCGTTGCCATCTCACCCCGATCAAGGTGCATTGCTGACAATGCGGGGCGAGTTACTGTTGAAGTTGCATCACTATAAAGAGAGTGAGGCCGACTTAAATCAGGCGTTGACTCTGAACCCCAGTAATGTGGCAGCGCTGATTGCTCGGGGGAGGTTGTTACGTGCGCTAAAGCGCTACAGTGATGCCTTGGTGGATATGGATCGGGCCATCTCCCTTGATCCCAACAATGGCTGGGCAATGGCTTATCGTGGGGAGCTACATCGGCTATTAAAGCGTTATCATGCTTCTCTTACTGATCTTACTGGCGCCCTTACTCTTCTTCCCGATGAACCATGGATTTTGGCGCAAAGAGGTGAATCTCATCGGCTCTTGGGGATGTACGCCGAGGCTCTATCCGATCTTACCCGTTCTCTGGAACTTCGCCCGAACGATATTTGGACGCTTGCGACACGGGGGCAGGTCTACCGAACCATGGGAAGGTATGATGAGGCTTTGGATGATTTTAGCAAAGCTATCGAGTTGAGTCCCCGTTACGCCTGGGCGTATGCTAGCCGCGGTGAGACGCTGCGAGTGCTAAAGCGGTACGACCTGGCCTTGGCTGATTTAGACCGCGCATTGGAGTTGGATCCCGATATGACCTGGGCCTTGGTTAATCGAGGTCAAGTGCATCTGGCGATGAAGAATGCCGAAGCCGCCTTTGAAGATTTCGATCGGGCAGTCTCCTTGAGCCCCAATTATGCTTGGGCGCTTGCTGGACGAGGACAGGCTAATCGTATGTTGGGACAACTTGATGCGGCTCTCGATGATTTCCATCAGTCCATTGCCATCAACCCTAACTTTGTGTGGGCTTTGGTCAATCGTGGGCATGTTTTCCGGCTGCTGGGTGAATATAAACGCGCTTTGGCTGATTTTGACCGTGCCATATCGCTTGATCCGAACAACGCGTGGGCAGTTGCTGGTCGCGCCCAGGTAAATCGCACTTTACAGCGTTATGATCAAGCTCAACAAGATATTGGCCGGGCAATTGCGCTTACTCCCGATTTGGATATCGATCTCTTTCAGCGGGCAATCACACAGCAGCTGCAAGGCGAGGTGGAAGGCGCCCGAGCTGATCTTGATGAAGCAATTGGTATCGCTGAACCGGTTTATGAAATCGATCCAACTAACTGGCGCAATACATTCAATCTTGCTCTGTACTATCTTGCGCGCGGGCGCAGAACCATGGCTGAGCGATTGTATAGGCAAGGTTTGGGCGCTCCCGCACCACTGGCCGAAATCAAAGGCGCTGAACGCAGCCTACAAGATTACTATGCTCTTTTCCCAGATAACACCGCAGCCTATGCTATGTTGCAGATGATACGCGACTATCTCAACGACTAATCTCGTTATCTGTATCTCATTAAACATAAAAGCCCAGCTGCGCCAGAGAGGCGGCTGGGCTTTTGTTCTTCGTGCTTGCGTGGAGACTATGCCGCAATCTCGTGGATCTCTTGGATGCTCGCCTCGGATAACATGCCCTCCAAGACCTTCTCTAGGGCCATCGTGTGACTGCAAATTCCTCTTTGGGCAAAAAAATCACAAGTGCAATGCCATTGGTCATCCTTGAATGAAATTGTGTGATCCCGGTGGTTTCCTCTGAATACCACGGTGAAGCTTTTGAACTCCATGCGATCCCGCTCTCCTGCATAACGTTTGGCCTTCATGATTTTACTAATCATGGCTGAATCCATCATGAAAAGAAACCTCCAAGGTGTATTAAGAGATCGTCCTGAAAATAAAAAACGCTCGCGCAGCAAAGCGGAGCATTAGATAAACAGTACGTTGAAAGAAGAAGATTGTGACATGCAGCAAGTTTCAAGGGGAAGTGTAGATTTTGATTTTGCCTTAATCTTAGTATAACCTGCTTGGAGCGTTGTGTCAAACAAATTCGTATGACGGTTGATATACGATTATCATACGATTTGTTCGACTAAAATTCTTCCTCCACCAATACCATCAGCCCTGAACCGTCGCTATCGTAGTGCATTCTTCCTTGAGGGACATGGCTATCGATGACGAGTCGGGCGCTATCCATAGCTTCCCAAATAATTTGGAAAGGGGCTTTGCCCGGCGCCCATTTCTCGGCAATGACGACGCCGTGTCCGGGCAGGATGGTGAAGGCGATCTGGCGGGGATCGTCGGGGTTGAGCAGGCATTGCGCCCGGGAGAACGCGTCGCGCACGCCCTTGGCCTGGGCCTCGGTCGCGCACGAGACGATGAAGTCGAAGTATTGGGGCTCCAGCGGCGCGTATTCCACCAACGCCGGATCGAAAGACCATACGCCGCGATGCCCGTGCAGCTTGGAGCGCACCACCGGAACCTCGGCCTCGAAGTCCCATTCGGGCGGGCTCAGGTGGATGCGGGGCAGCGGTGCGTCCATGTCCATCATCTCCACCGCTTCGGAGGAGGGGGGATCGTTGCGCTTGCCATCCACATGACGCACGATGGCCCCGGCCCGACCCGGGCGCACGCCCACGATGATGGCCAGATCATCCTCGGTGATGTTGTCCTTATCCACCGGGCGGGCGCTGCCTGTGACGGTGGCGATGAGCCCGTTGATGCGCGGCTCCCATGTGCCGAAGCAGCCCTCGCTGTACTGACTGGCCACAGCGTCCTGCACCGCAGGCACAGCCACTAAATCATTGATGCGCACCATCTCGGTGAAAAATTTGCGCTTGCCCAGCTCCAGTGCGGCGTAGCGCATGGCCCTGGGCGCGGGCCAGGACGCCCACTCCTCATAGGGGATGGGATCGCCGACGACCTGATGATCGGTGACCTCGCGCGTGCTGATCGTGGTGATCAACCGCAAAGCGATGTCGTGATAGAAGAGTGTGGGATCGTCTCGGTTGACGCTCTTGGGATAAGCGCCCACCAGATCGAAATGATAGACGTAATCGGGATGATCGTTCCCCACCACCAGCAGTACGCGCAAGCCCATGGCCTGGGCCTGCACCCGCCGCTCTAGCGCCAGAATCGGCCCGCCCCGGCGCCCCTGCTCGAAAAGCACGCGATACGCCTCGGACGCCAATCCGGGAAAGTCGTAATCCGCGGGATCAGGCGGCTCCTTTTCCAGCACCTTTTCCAGATAATCCAGATCAGCCTGCAAGCGTTCAGGCGTCACATGCACCAGCGTGTAGACGGTGGGATTTTTGCTGAGCTTGAACTTGCGCCGCGCGGTCAGCACCATGGACTGCCGCCAGTTCAGGGGCACGCCATATTCCGCTGTGGTCAGCAGAATGTCGGTCTCATCCGTGGGAACGTCTTGCACAGTGTGTCCCAGCAGCCGGAAACTCTGCAAAACGCCCTGGGCGGTCTCTTCCAAAACCGGATCGAGAGGCCCGGGCGCAAAAGTGACGTGAAGATGTTTCAACCCGGAATGCAGGTGCTTATTCAGATTGAGGGTGATAGGGAGCGAATCAGCCATGAATCGCCTCTTTTGTAGGAATGGTCGCGAAACGGTCTATTTGCAAAAACACCGGAAGCGATGCGATGATGCGCTGCTTCCCTGGGATTATACCAGATTATGCGTAACGACTCACGTTACTGTCATGTCGCTGCCACGGGAGCGCCGCCTTTTGCAGGATGTCGTCAAATGTCAAAAAACACATTCGACGCATACTTAGTAGTTGCGATTATGCATCGTCGGGCGGGATGATCTGATAGCTGTGGGTGATGTCCGCAGTCTTCCGCAGCATGGCGGAGGCGGAACAGAATTTCTCTTCGGAAAGCTGGATGGCCCGCTCCACTTTTTCCGGCTTCAGATCACCTTTGACGATGTATTCGATGTGGATTTTGGTGTACACTTTGGGATGCTCGCGGGCCCGCTCGCCCGAGACGTTGACGGTGACGCCTTCCACTGGCTGGCGCTGTTTCTTGAGGATGATGACCACATCCACCGCGGTGCATCCGGCCAGACCGTAAAGCAGCAGGTCCATGGCTCCGACGCCTTCCTGGCGCTTGCCGTCGATGGTGAAACTGTATCCTTCGGGCGTGGTCGCCTCGAATTTCATCTCGTCGATCCAATTGACTGTGGCTTGTGGCATGATATTCTCCGAGCGTGTGTGGTTATTTTGTTAGCACGATCTGTGCATTGATGTTTTCAGTCGTGATGGTGACACGTTGCGCGCCGTACGCCTCGAACAGCGAGGCCATCTCGGGCGGAGTGATGAAATGGGTCTGCATCAGTGCGATTTTCTCGAGGATGGCGATGATTTTCGTGCCCGTGGTGCGCAGGTCCGGCTCTTCGATGACCAGACGCCCGCCCGGCTTCAGCACCCGCACCAGCTCTTGCGCGGCCATCTCCTGCCGGGCGAAGTGATGAAACGCGTCCACGATGAGGATGCGCTCGATGCTGTCGGTGGCGAAGGGCAGCTGCTCGGCCAGCGCGCGTACGCCCGGCAGCCCCTTCTCGCGGGTGGATTTCAGCATCGCGGGCGAAGGATCGACGACCACGACCCGCACGCCCGTCGCAGCCAGATGTTGCGCCACTCGCCCCGTGCCGCCGCCGATATCCAACAGCAGGTCTCCTGACCGCGCGTCGAGATGCGCCAGTAATTGCTGATGACGCATGGATCCGAAGACCTTATCGTAGAAAGGTGCAATGAGATTGAAATGGCCGTGGCGGTTTCGGATTTTCATGGTTGTTTGGGGCTCACGGTTCG
>CAZYSY010000209.1:0-18143 GCA_964650295.1 uncultured Caldilineales bacterium
CCTCACCATCTCGCCCGAATTGCACGACATGGCCGATATGGGGCTTCAGATGTTGCATGACGCCATGCGGGCCTATGCCGACGAGGATGTGGACCTGGCTCTGCAGGTCGCGGCCCGGGACGATGAGGTGGATCAGCTCTATGGTGAGACCTTCTTTTCGGTGCTGGCCCGATTGGCCAAGACCAAAAAGCCCGATAAGGTGGAGGCCATTTACGAACTCATGCGCATCGCCCGGGACCTGGAGCGCTTCGCGGACTACGCCACCGATCTGGCCGAGCGGGTGGACTTTTTAGTCACGGGCCAGTTGGCCGAGGTGAATGTAGATGAGTGGGAAGAGGTGCGGGCCTCGGCCGCGCAAGAGCGTAACGGCTGATTCGCAAAATCAGGAGCGAGCGTGCTTCATGCCACGCTCACGCGCCCATGTCTGATCCCGTTCAATTCCCCCCCGGCTTTCTTTTCGGAACCGCCACCTCCGCCTACCAGATTGAAGGCGGGTGGCGTGAGGATGGCAAAGGGCTTTCCATCTGGGATGTGTTCGCCCACACGCCCGGCAAGATACGCACCGGAGAGACGGGCGATGTCGCCTGCAACGTCTATCGCGATTTCCAGACAGATATTGACATCATGGCGCGGCTGGGGCTAAACGCGTACCGTTTTTCCATCTCCTGGTCGCGAGTGCTGCCTCGGGGAGCAGGGTCGGTCAATCAAAAGGGGCTGGATTATTACAGTCGTCTGGTGGATGCACTGCTGGAAGCGGGCGTCACGCCCTTTGTCACGCTGTATCATTGGGATATGCCTTTGCCACTGATGGAAGCCTACGGCGGCTTTGCGGGCCGGGAGACGGCGCTCTATTTCGCAGATTACGCGGAGGCGCTGACCCGTAGCCTGGGCGATCGGGTGAAAAATTGGATTACCCTGAACGAGCCGTGGGAACATGCGGTGCTTGGTTATTTTCTGGGCGAGCATGCGCCCGGCCGACGCCATCCCTGGCAGTATTTCCGCGTGGCGCATCACGAACTTTTGGGACACGGCCTGGCCCTGGAGCGCATTCGTTTGTTCGTTCCCGACGCCCAGGTGGGGATCGCCTTGAGCATGCACGCGGTGCATCCCGCCAGCGATAGCCCCCGGGATCGCGTCGCTGCGATGCTTTCCGATCAGTTGTGCAATGGGTTCTTCCTCGATGGGCTCTTCCGCGGCGTTTATCCTGAGCTGCTCATGCGCCGGGCCTGGCTTCTGCGGCCCGAGATCGGGGCCGACGACATGACCATCATCTCTCAACCCCTGGATTTCCTGGGCGTGAATTACTACTCGCGGATTTTCGCCCGCCACGCGTGGCATGTCCCCTTCTTTCGGGCGTGGATGGGGGATGATCGTTCGGGCGTGGAAGAAGAATTCGTGGAGGATGGCGTTCAGTATACGGCCATGGGCTGGGAAGTGTACCCCCGTGGGCTCTACGATTGGCTCATGCGACTCACCCGGGCGTACAACCGCCCTACACTGTATGTGACCGAGAATGGGGCCGCCTTCACCGATGCGGTTTCGGAAGATGGGCGGGTGCATGATCCGCTCCGGATCGATTATTTGCAACGGCACATGGCGGCGGCCGCGCGGGCCATTGCCGAGGGCGCAGACCTGCGCGGCTATTTCATCTGGACGATGATGGACAATTTCGAGTGGGTCGAAGGGTATCGCAAGCGCTTCGGCCTCGTCTATGTGAACCATCGCACCCAGGAGCGCATCATCAAAGACAGCGGCTACTGGCTGCAGCAAATCATCGCGGCTCAACGGGCCTGATGTCGCGTTTTCTCTCTATCCTCATGCCAAGTTGACGGCGGTCTGAACGTCTAGCCTCCAGCTTCCAGCGCAAAGTCGAACTCGCCCACATAGCTGGAGATGCTGGCTCCGCCATCGGTCTTGATCCCCATCACCCGGTAGAAATGGTTGACCGCGGGATCTCCCAGCGCGCCTGGATCGTCGAACTGCCAGGGGGCTGCGGCGACGGCGCCGATGTGCGCTCCATCGAGATCGAAGTAGGGAGAGTCGCTCCGCCAGACCTGATAGTGATCGTAGCCAGCGGCATGAGCCCAGTCCAGACGTAAGATGCTCCCGGTGTGGGCGGAAGCGGTGACCCATGGCAGGAAGACGGGGTTGGCGGTGGGGGTGGCGCTGGCGGCGTCGGAGAGAACGATGTTTCCGTTTTCCACAGCCTCGAGGGTGATGGTGTAAGGAGCGCCATTGGTCAGTCCTGTCAGGCTATAGCCGCGATGGTCCAGGGGGATGCCGGTGATGGGCGAAGGCTGGTCGCCCGCGGGGCCGGTGTAGCTGATGCGCCAGGTGGCGTTAGCCGGTATGGTTCCCGTGACTTCCCAGCTCAGATGCAGGGCGCTGTCATCGGCTGCCGCCGCGAGCTCGACGTCCATGGGCTGACCATCCCAACCCGCCAATCGGGCGAAGAGATGCCAGGCTGCGCGGCCTTTGAGCACGCAGTTGAGGCGGGCCAGATTATTGGGGCCGTCGGAGTGGGCGCAACTGCCAGCGCCGCCGTATCCGGGCACATTGTCGCCAGTGGTCAGACGGTCCAGCTCGCTGTCATCATGGCGTCCGATGTATTCCACCGCCCAGTTGGCGTCCCGCGAGCCGTTGCCGTCCGAGTCATAATCGAGATCGTCCTCCAACAGCTTGTCCAGAAAGTAATTGTCGTCAGGATCGTAGTTTTCCATGTCTGAGAAGTCGAACAATATCCGGTTATTCGCGGCCGCATGCGCCCTGATCTGGTTGTTGGGGACGTCGGAGGAATCGCCCTCGCCGCCGCCGTTGGCGTGGGCGGTGATGAATACGAACTTGACGGGGTGTTCTGCAGCTCGAGGATGCGTGCCGCCTTCATCGAATTGAGCGATGAGCCATTCCATGCTGTTGAGATACCGGTCGATATCGTGTCCGGCGATGTTGCACCAGGACCACAGGATGACGTTGACATGATAGTGATTGGGATCGTTGAGATAGTCGTAGGTGCTTTCGGCCCAATTGGCGATGCCATCGCCATCCGAATCGGCGTCGCCCTGGCTTAGATCGTTGGGGCCGTTGGGAATGCCGTAATCATCCAGGCTCAGGGAGCTGCTATTGCCCTGGGTTGTGTCGCTCCAGGCGTATGTGGTCCCAAAATCAGGATAATTCTTCAGCGCGTTCATGCCCGTGATCAACTGGCTGCCATGCGAGGTGTGCTCATATGCGATATGCAGATCTGACTTTACCCGTTGAATCCAGTAATCGGGAATGTCCGCTAAATCGGTGTTGGTGTGATCGACGACGAAACCGGCGGTGGCCGCGGGCGTATCCCGGTTTTGCGGAGCTACGGGATCGTCGCATGCACCGGCGGCGCATTGGGATGTTTGGGGGGAGAAGTCCTGGGCATGGGTGCGCCCGCCTCCTGATGCCGTCACGACAACCAGCGCCACGATCACAAGAAAAATAGTAGATGGAAGGATGGATTTTGTGTTCACTTTTTCGCTCCTCTGGAATGTGGTGGGTGCTTTTTTTGGCTCGGGTTGTTTTGACAATGGTGGGAAGAATGGTCGGTTTCGTGGCAAAGGGGTTGTCGTTGGTTGCCCCGGCTATCCGTTTGGCGTCAATCCAAAATCGAACTCCCCCACGTGGTTGGAGAGGGTGGAGGAGCCGTCGTTTTTTTCTCCCAAGATTTTGTAGAAGTGGTTGATGGCGGGATCGCCCAGCGCACCGGGATCGTTGAATCGCCAGGGGGGCTGTCCGATGATGGCGCGGGACGGGGGCGCGGGGGTGAAGTAGGGCGCGTCGTCGCGATAGATCCGATAGCGGGCGTAGCTGCCGTCGTTGTCCCAGTTCAGGCGCAGGTCGGTCGCATTCTGCGCGGTGATGGTGATCATGGGCAGGTAAATATCGGTTTGCAGGAGGATGATGGCGTCGCGGGCGTTCAGCGTCACCTCTGCGGTCAGGCTGCCGTCATTATGCGCAGGGGCTTGTGCACCGTTGATTTTGCGGTAGGTGCGATCCAGCAGGATGGTCTTGGTCTCGTTGGTGGCGTTGACGATGACCGTCCCGCCATCATAATCTCTCCGCCACACATCGCGGCTGCCCTGGCGCAGTTGCACATCATCCAGCCACACGTGGCCCAGGTCCTGGCCCACGCCGAACACCAGAATGGCGCTCTGGTCGTTGCCCGAGGCGATGGCCGTAAGCTCGAACCGTTGCCATTCGGTGGTCAGATCGGCTTCGCCGAAGTGCATGTACTCCTCCCAGGGATCATGATCCTGCTGCACCCAGGTCGCGATGGGGCGCTCGCGGTCAGCTTTGGCCCAGAAGTTGAGGGTGTATTCCGTGCCTGAGATGACCTCGATGGGCCCGTTTTCGATCTCGATCTGCCAGTCTGTGCCCTGGGTCTGGGTGATGTCGATGCGCACTGACGCGTCGCCCGTGACCGAGGTGGTCGTGTCTTGCGCATAGTCGCCCTGGTAACCCTCATCCGTGTCGGCCCAGAAATCCCAGTGATCCATGTCATCCTGGGTCTCGAAATCGCCGCCGCTTACCTGGTTTGCGCCCAGGGGCAGGTCATCCAGGCGATGGGCCGGGCCCCGGGGTTGGCCCAGATAGCCCCGGCCCGCGCCCGCGTTGTCGTACTCGTCGAACCACATCAGGCAGAGGCTGCCGTGGCCGTTGGTGCCGATCTCGTAGCTGAAAAAGCCGTCGTTGAGGAGCGTGCTGCCCAGGCCAAAACGCATCTTGCGATAGTTGGGGACGAAATCGGGCGCGTCGCAGGGGTTGTCTTCGTGATAGCCATCGATCTCGTAGGTCTCGATCATGGTCATGTTGGGCTGCCGGGATTGCGCCATCCACTCGAAGTAGTTGCCCTTGTGATCGTCGAAAGGCCCGAACATGACGCTGTCCCAATCGGGCCAGTCGTCCGCGCTTTCGGGCGGGAAGCCCTCGAAGTTGTTGCCATTGAGGAGATCGTAGTTGTCCATGCCCCAGTTGACGAAGATGAGCCGATCATCGCCCAGGCCCGCGCGGACTTTCTCCTCATACTGGCGCAGGCCCTCGTTCCAGGCCTCGTCGAACGCGCTGTAATCGGTGAGCAGGGTGTTGGATTGGTCGGGGTCGATGGTGCGGGCGTAATCGCCCAACAACCAGCTCTGGTTGGGATCGGAACGGTCGATGAGCAGGCCGTCCCAGTGGGGCTCTGAGAGCAGGCCGATGGCCACGCGGGCGTTGTAATCCCCCCAGCGTTCTGGCTCCGTGCTGCTGCTGATGACCGCAGTGGGCGAGAGGGTGCTCAGGTTCATTACCCAGGTGCCGGGCCAGAAGCTGATGTGCGCGGCAATACGCACGCCCGCGGCGTGGGCCGCGGCCGGTCGCCCGAAGCCCCGCTGCACGGCCAGGGTTTTGGCGCTCTGGTTCACGCCCAAAATCTTGACGCTTTCCCCCTCGATGACCGCGGTGTCGTCCTTGACGAACAGGTCATAGGTTTCTGTGCCATCGGTGACGGTGACCGCTGCTACATGAAAGATGGTCTCACTATCGTCCACGTCTTGCGTCAGCGTTGTGCCCACCTGGGTGAGGAACCACTCCGCGGGCATCTCCCGCACCTCGGGGTCCCACTCATAGCTCAGCTCGCAGGCATTGGTGGAGTTAAGGATAAGGATGTCGGGATTGCGCTGCTTGATGGGATCGACGTATTCATCCTGGTCGTCGAACAGGGTGATCCAGTCATAGCGGGCGATGTCATCCAGGGATTGTTCCTCGGGATCGGGCCACCACATGCCCAGGCGGGGGAAGGGCATGGTGAAGGGCTGGCCGGGCGTGATGCCGCCGCTGGCCGCGGTCGGGCGCTGGGGCGCGGGCGGGCCCGCGGCTGCGCTCTCGGGCAGGAGTACCAGCAGGCCCGCGGCCAGCAGAGCGAAGAGGGTCAGGGCGAGAAGGGCGTGGGGAAGGGGATGTCGGCGCATGGTGGGTATTTGTTTTCCCTTTGTTCTGAAAATAATGCCTCGTGTGTCATTCTGAGTGAGCGCAGACTTCGCTCCGGAGGTGAACCTCCGGCCTCCCCTTGCGAAGCCCTTCGGGCTGCAAAAATAGTCCCGAAGGGGGACTTCGCACCAGTAGCCCAAGGGTTATAGCCTTGGGCGAGGGTTGCAAATGTCATTTTTTACTGGCTCGTCCCCGGCGTCAGAGCAAAATCGAACTCGCCCGTGTGGTTGGAAGGCTCAGAGAGGAGTTCGCGCACGCCGTCCATCACCACCGAGCGCACGTAGTAGAAGTAATTGGTCGCAGGATCGCCGATGTGGTTGGCGTCGGTCCAGGTCACGGGATTGTTGGTGGAGAAGGGGCCGTTGACCGTGTCTGCCTTCGTGGCGGATGTCCCCTTGTAGGGCGTCGTGTCTCGATAGGTGTAGTACTTGGCTACGGTGATGTCTTTGCCCGCACTGTCTTGGGTCACATGTTGCCAGAAGAGCTGCGCATCATCGCCGTTGGTGATGCTGATGTCGTCGGTGGGGGCGAAATTCCCCAGGCATTTGTCGATCTCGAGGGTGTCGAAGACGTTGCCATACTCGTCGATGGTCTCGATGTTCATGGTGCAGTCATCCACCGAGAGCATCATAAAATGGTGCTTGCTGCTGGCTTTGGCTGTGAACCAGGATGAACCGGGCGAGTAGGAGCTGGCGCCCGCGCCGCCGGTGACGAAGTACACCACGCCGCCATCATCGATGGTCGTGCAAGCGCCATCTTTGATGGGGCAGGTGCGCTCGTAGATGTGGTCGTGGCCGTTGAGCACCACATCCACGCCATACTGCTCGAGCAGGGGAACCAGGTAGTCCTGCACATCCTCGTCGCTGCCGTGCGGGCCCGAGCTGTATGGCGGGCGGTGGAACGCGGCCACGATCCAGCGGCGGTCGGTGTTTTGCAGGTCGTTTTCCAGCCAGTTGTACTGCGCGCTGCCCGTTGCAAAGTTCTGTTCGGTGTTCAGCACGACGACATGGATGTTGCCCCAGTCGTAGGAGTAGTAGCGTTCTTCATCGCCCGAAGGCGCGTTTTCGGGCAGATAATAGACGCCGGTGTAGGCGTCATAGCCGCAGGAGGCTGATCCGCTGCCCAATTCGTGGTTGCCGATGGCGGTGTAGAAGGGGACTTCCTTGATGCTGTCCTCGTACAGGTCGAAGTACCCGCGCAGGTACTGGTTCCAGCCGCTATTGCTGCCGGTGCAGACGCCGCCGCCGTAGACGATGTCGCCGGTGTGGATCGCAAAGGCGAAGTCCCGCTGGGCCATCTGCGCAGCCACATTCCGGGCCGCTGTGCTGGGGGTAGAGCTGGTGGAGCCCGGACGGCTGTCACCCAGGCCCGCAAAGGTGATTTGCGTGGCGTCCGCGGACGGCGCAGTGCGGAAGGTGACGTTGGTCCACGGGGTCAGGTCCACGCCGCTGGTGTAGACACGATAATGGTAGGTGGTGTCCGCGGTCAGGCCCGTGATGGTGGCCGAATGCCAGTATTTGCCATCAGCGGAGAAGGAGGTGGCGGCTGCGGTCTGGGAATAGCTGGTGTCGGTGCTGTAATGCACTTCGCTGGACCCGGACGTATCGGTGGCCCAGGCGACGACGACTGAAGTGGGCGTGGTCTCGCCGATGTAGGGGGAGACTACCAGGGAGTTTGGGTTTAGTTGTTGGCTTGTGCCGGCACGCACTTCTTTAACGTGAAAAACTAGCGAATATAGTACGGCTGCCAGGATGAACACTGCCAGTGACGATAGAAGTGCAAATCGAGTTGCTTTTGACATAATATCTTAACCTGTGGAATGTGCGGATGCGGTTCGTGCAAGTTTAGCATAAAAAACCGGCATTTTGCACGACGCAAAACAACCGGTTAAATGACGTTTTTCATCCTGTTGGATATGGGGCAGAGTTCAGTGGGGAAAAGGGAGTTCGGTTTGGTGATTATCTTGCCTATTGATGTATTGCTCAGATGTCGGAAATTTCGTTGATTTTTGCAGCATCCTCCTGGGCTAGCAATGTTTCTGTTTCTTCTTCGGGGTAGGCCTTGAGTAGATAGGTGAAGAGTTTGGAGCCATGATGGCTGAGATATTTTATCATGGTCATTAATTCATCAGGTGATAGCCGGGGCGGCATATTTGGGTTGCTGTAGTTTTGCACCCATTGTTGCAACTGAGGAACATAATCGAACATGCCCATCAGGTCAATGGGGTAACGCGTGGGATTGACACCGATCCATTGAATCGGGCCGATTCTCTCGCCAGTTTTTTGCCATTCATGTGCTGACGGGAGATCAGGGGTGATGGTGAAGTTTGGCAAAAGCGACAGTCCTACTGGAATGTCTTTAGGAATATAAGGCGCCATTCGTTCGAAATATTCCAAGCTGTCGGTGGTGTTGAAGGGCATCCACAATGGCAACAGGTTGGCGCGTAGAGCGGCTGTTGGATTCAACTGAGTAAAGCACTCGACCAAGACGCCGTTTGGCGGACGGTGATGCAATCGGCTTTCCCATAGAAAAGCTGTATATGCAAGGGCGCTGAAATCTTCGGGATGTTCGCCATTGATTGCACGAAATTGGTAGCCATTGCCGTGTGCGAATTCTCTGATAGCCTCCCGAAACTGAGGCAGGCTTCCCCATTCCGACTCGCTGGTGCTCACTAGAGGGTAGTCGGGAAGACGCCAGCCTCCTCGGTGCGGGCTTTTCTGGCGTGCAAGCCACGAATTGATAATATCAGAGCCTTTGATGTATTCTCTATCGCTGAATCCACCCAATCCCCCTACTTGAAACATATGGCGTTCGTTTATTTTATACTGGTGCCATTTGTAGTGGTTGTCGACAAAGAAGATTACTCCGCCTGGAGCGAGGTGACGATGGATGAATTGCTGATACGCCTCTGGAATATCTAATAATTTTAGGCGAATATGATTGACCTCCTCCACCAAAAAGCGATCGTGAATAGGATCGTAGTGGTTAACTGCGAGTAGGTCTGGATTGCCGGCAAGAATGGTCTCGATGAGCTGGGAGCCTGCCTGGTGATAGGCTGTTATATCGTCTGGATCAGTATGATCAGCGAAGCTTAGCAGAAAGTGTGATGGTAGGAATGCTGCGTCAAGTAAGGCTGCAAGGTACGCCACCCCGCCATTAGGAGCTCCAATAATAAGGGCGGGATACCCAATACGTCCATCGGAGTGCTCGTAGTGTGCAGTTGCTTGTCTGGCCAAGCCCTCGCTGTTGACGAATCGGGCCAGGTAAGTGGCGAGAGCGCGCTTGCGTACGGTGCGAGCAACTATTTTTTTGATTAGAGCGTTAGGCATATAAGCAGCCAAAGTGGCTAGGCGGTGTTCCGCTGGCGTGCTGTGCTGAGGCGCATGCCAAGCGTTGTTGAGTGCTGCAACCACAGCGCGTAAAGTGGCGGCGGAACTTGACTCTGGTGCTTCTCGGATACGTGAGTACGGCATTTGGCGGCTCCCTGCAACACTAAAAAGTAAAATTATGGATAACACAATAGATTATAACATAAAATCAGAAGAGGTACAGGTTGCGATCAACCTCAGTTCGCGCTACAATTTCGCCATGAAGCGAGGCTTTCTCCTTTTTTTAGGTTTTGTGTTATTTTCTTTTCTGCTTCTGAATTTTCTTCAGGAGCATCAGAGATCGTCAACTCCCTGGCCTGTTCCAGTTGCTGCAGATCATTCGCAAATCGCGGCCAATCTTGATCTCACAGAGCTGGCAACGCTTGATGATACAGCGCTACGTGAACGTTGGGAGCAGTTGCGGCAGGATGGAGTCACTATTCTGCGGGTGCGTATACCCTGGGATATGATCCAGCCCGCGCCTGAAGTGTGGGATTGGGAAGCTTTGGATCGAATATTGATGCCTAAGGATAACAACGTCAGCTATCGGTATATCTTGGTTCTGGATGGCTCACCCGAGTGGGCTCGAGCAGCTGTTGATGCCGATAACCCTTACGCTCCGCCAAAAGATGTGCGTGATTTTGGACAATTTGCCCAAGAAGTTTCCCTCCATGTGCGGCACACATTTCACCCTTTTTCCACCAATGGCTGGCTGGTGGCGTATCAGATCTGGCACGAGCCCAATATTGGGCCGCATTGGGGTGCACGATACTCCGACCCGCAGGGTTATTTCGAGCTGTTGCGCGAAGCCAGCAATCGTATTCGTGGTGCGGATCCTGATGCTCAGATCATGTTGGCGGCTTTGGCGCCTACCACCACTGCCGACGGCTTTAATATCCCTGATCCGGTTTACCTTGACCGGTTGTTGCGGCTGGGAGCAGGGGAGTTTTTTGAGTTTGCGGCGGGTCAGGCCTACGGGTTCGATCAGCCGCCTGAGGCTGCTCCAGGGCCGGATCGGCTCAACTTTCGGCGTGTAGAATTGCTCCACGATGTTTTGGTCAGAAATGGGGTTGGGGAACGCGTTATTTACATAACATCTTGGGGTTGGTGGACACCTCAATCATCTGAGCTCCGTCCAGAGGTGTCGCCCTGGAGAAGCATTCCTGTGGATGATTTGTTCGACTATCAGCAGCGTGGAATGGCGCGATTGCGATACCACTGGCCTTGGGCGGCCGCACCGGCGTGGGTGCAATATGCACCCAGTCCAAAGGATGATCTTCTGCGTTTGGGCTGGGTGCAACGAAATGGAGCCGGTGAACCCACGCAAGCAGGTAATGGCTTACGTTTGTTGGCGCATGTAAGTACATATCCAGGAGCTGGAACGTACTCACCCGAGATTATCGCTCGAGCGACGCTAATATCCAATCAGGGTTGGCGTTGGGGGCACGATGCGGCTGATCCGATGGGGCCTGGCGCGGAGTTCAAGCAATATGTGCGGGGTAGGGCAATCGCACTCAATGTACAACGTGGGCCCTACAAAGGCTATTTCGAGGTGTGGATTGATGGTAAGCCTGCTCCCGAATTGCCTCGCGATCCAGCCACGGGAAATGCTTATCTTATTCTTTACGACCCAGCTAATAGTATTGAAACAATACCATTGGCCCGCAATTTGCCTTATGGCGATCATCTACTGCGCATTCGTGCGCAAGGAGGCTGGGGACGCTGGCCCTTGCGTAGCATCATTATTGACGATCGGTCTCATCCTAAGCCTTGGCCTTTTTGGCCAATAACAGCAGCGCTGGTGATAGCAGTGATGCTTGTGATTTGGAGTCTTTTAAGCGAGCGCAATTCAGTACCCGGCGCGCAACGCTCAATACGGCGTCTGCCATCCGTCGTAAGCCTTATTTACCATTTGCTTGATAGCTCAGCTGCAATTTTACCAGTGATGGCACTGGTAGCGTTGCCATTTTATATGCGACCTCTGCGATTTGGGCCTGTAGGGTTCTCCCTACACGAGTTGCTTATTTGGCTCGGTGTATGTGCTGCGGTTGGAAGTCTGGTACTTTCTAGTGTTGAACGTTTACTTTTTGCTGATGATAGACGATTCAGTATTTTTATTTCACGACCGGTCTCACATCACAATATCATCGATGTCTCAATTTTCTTGTTGCTCATTAGTGGTCTATTTGCTGCGCTGGATGCGCAGTACCGAGGCTACGCTTTTTATGATTGGCGGGTAACCTTCCTTACCCCCGTGATGTTCTATATATTGATTACCCGCTTTACTTTACGCCGTGATGGTGGCATACAGTTGTTGGGGCATGGTGCTTTGCTGGGTGGAGGACTAATCGGTATGGTTGCTCTGTGGCAAGCTGTTACGGGGCAAGCAGTCATGGTTGAGGGGGTAATGCGAGTGCAGGGATTCTATGGTTCGGCCAATAATCTGGCGTTGATGCTGGGAAGGCTTTTGCCTCTTGTCGTGGTGCTTGTGTTTGGCGCTATGCCCTCCGCGGTTGGCTATCGCAAGATTTGGCGCTGTGGTTATGGCATAGCGTTTCTGGTGATGGTGATGGCAGGCTTTCTCACCTTCAGTAAGGGGCTAATGTTTATCAGTATTCCAGTGAGTATGGTGGTATTATTCGCTTATCAGAAGTCGTTGCGAAAGTCTCTTTTGGTACTGGTTGGGGTGGGGGCCGCGGTCTTGATTCCCTTTTTGAATACTCCCAGGTTGTCGCAAATCATTTCGGGGACCGGACGTTTCCGATTGTTTTTGTGGCAAAGCGCTTGGCGCATGTGGTTAGACCATCCCTGGTTGGGCGTCGGTCCTGATAATTTTCTGTACGCTTATCGTAGTCGCTATGTGCTGCCTTCGGCCTGGGAGGAGCTGAATCTTAGCCATCCTCACAATCTGTTCTTTGATTTGCTTACTCGGGTGGGTTTATTTGGTTTTATTGCTGGCTTGTTGCTGCTGGGCATCCTTCTATGGCAAGGGCAAGTGCTTCTGAGACGTCTAAAGCCTGGTCAGCCACAGCGCCTGTGGCTATTGGGGTTATGGGCTGGATGGTTGGCTGGAATGGCGCATGGGCTGATCGACAATAGTTTATTTTTGCCAGACCTGATGATATTGACCTTGTTAGTCGCTGGCGTGGTGAGGGGCATGGGCGACAGATTGCATGGCCAGTGAGACAAGTTTGTGGGAGGTGGTGGCGTTGGCAGTACCTGCAACATCCTTCTATCACTTTGCGTTCTCTCGTCTGATTCGGTATCATTTTTGATATGATTTCAAAATTAGCACACTTTCTACTTCGTATTCTTGGTTGGCGGATTGTGGGTGGGCGTCCGCCGTTTAAAAAGTATGTGTTGGTGGGGGCGCCACACACTTCTAATTGGGATTTTCTCTACTTTTACCTAGCTGCGTTGGCTCTTGAGATGAAAATATCATTTCTTGCCAAGGATTCACTCTTTCGCGGCCCGTTGGGCATTGCTTTACGTAGAATGGGGGGTATTCCGGTAATCCGCAGTCGTAGCACAAACATGGTTGATCAAATGGTGGAGATTTTCAGTAATCGCGAAGAACTAATTCTGTTAATCCCTCCCTCAGGCACGCGAAAGCGGACCGAGTATTGGAAGTCTGGCTTTTACTTTATTGCTCTGGGTGCTCATGTGCCTCTGGCCTTGGCCATTATGGATTTTGCCCGCAACGAGGTTGGGATCGTGCATTGGTTTATGCCAACAGGTAACATAAAAAGGGATGTTGATATCCTACGCGGTATTTACAGTTCTGTGGAAGCCAAATTCCCAGCGATGAAAAGCGCCATTCGGCTGCGGCAGGAGGAGCAAAACGTTGCGGATGAAGAAATGCCGAAGGAGAGTGAGAACAAGTCGGAATTAGATCAATTGGTGAATATTTAATTTTATGTCCACCTTGTAGGGCCATATTTGGTGTTATGTTCACACACTACACTGTGCACCCGCGAAGGAATCCGGATTCAATATTCCCACATTATCCCACATTATCCCACATGGTTGCAAGATAAATGTGACTTTATGTCTAGTGTGTTGACGTTGTAAGACATAAGTTATCTAGTGATCACCACAAAATCTCCCCTTATTTGGCATCACGATTAGCGCAACTCCTCTTTCGAGACGCTGTTTCCCACACTTTCCCACATTATCCCACACATTGAATTGATTGCTGCGCGAGAGATATTGCCCAAGTTGAAATGCAGATACGGACTACACCATCTCTCGAGTTATGTAAAGGTCATTCAGTAGTTGTTGTTCACTCCAACTTCGAAAGTTTCGAATCGTCCAATTAACGGGCGCGGCAGCCGCCCTTTAATGATTACACCCTCATTATCATGTAACTCTTCCTCCACGACTCCCATTGAGTGAAACAGATCAACAAACTCGCCATGTGTGTACGGAATAAGAACTTGAATGGGGCGCATCCGCGAGATTAACGCTTCCTCAATGTTGTGTAATAATTTCTCCAACCCCAATTTCATCAGTGCTGAAATTGAGGTTGCTTGAGGGTAGTCCTCCAGTAATTCAGCCGAGGGCCGGCCTCCGAGCAGCATATCCATCTTGTTGAAGACGACAAGCACGGGGATGTGCGCCGCCCCCAAGTCATCAAGTAGCTCTTCTACAACAACTGCTTGATTCAGGGCATTGTGGTGGGAAGCATCTATGACGTGTACTATTATATCCGCTTCCAGAATTTCTTCCAGTGTAGCCCGGAAAGCAGCCACCAGTTCGGTGGGCAATTTTTGAATAAACCCAACGGTATCTGTAATGAGCGCGTGTCGACCTGAGGGAAGATGTAGTTTGCGCGTGGTTGGATCCAGAGTAGCAAAAAGCTTGTCCTCGGCTTGCATATTGGCAGGCGTCAGTGCATTGAGCAAGGTCGTTTTACCAGCATTTGTGTACCCTACAAGCGCCACTACCGGCAAATAGGATTCGCGGCGTTTTGTCCGATAGCGCTCGCGATGCGCTTGCACCCGCTCCAACTCCCGTTTCAGATGGGCGATTTTCCGATTAATCTCTCTCCGATCGATTTCGAGCTGCGTCTCGCCCGGTCCTCGCACCCCTACCCCACCGGAAGCCCCACCCGCTCGCCCCCCAGCTTGCCTGGCAAGATGGGTCCAAGCCTTCGTCAGCCGAGGCAGTCGGTAAGCATACTGTGCCAACTCTACCTGCAATGCGCCCTCCTTTGTATGGGCGTGCTGAGCGAAAATATCCAGGATAAGTGCGGTGCGGTCCAATACTTTTATGTTTTCATCACCAATGGCATTTTCAATTTCTCTTTGCTGTCGAGGACTCAATTCATCGTCAAAGATTACGACATGAACCTCTTTCTCTCGAACGATACCAACCAGTTCCTCTAACTTGCCTTTTCCAATAAGAGTGGCAGGATTGGGACGCTTAAGAGTTTGTGTGAGCCGTCCCACCACGCGCACTCCAGCAGTCTCAGCCAAACGCTCAAGCTCATCAAGGCTGTCTCTCAAGTTGAAAGGTATTGGTTTTCCTTTGATTTCAACGCCTACCAAAAGGCTGCGTTCGATAACTGGTTGTGAGTTGGCGTTATATATGGGCATGGATATTTATGTCAATACTGATGTGATCAAATACTATATGTCTAATGATGAAACCTTTGTCGACCAGGATATCGCAATTTTGAAGGCTATACTGTTCATGGGAAATCCTCCGATTGTAGGTTTGGGAGTCGATACCCCCATTTTCGGTGGTCTTCCCCTTTCCTTCAACTTTTTAATCTCACATTAGGCGTATTATATCAACATCAGTCAAAACTAAACCACTACCTCACTATCAAATTATGAAACATCTTTCCTTCAGAAATATTCCGGAAAATCATAAATTATTTGTCGTCATCTTGATCATATTTGTTCTCTTGGCCTCAGTATATAACTTAGTACTCCCAATTGGCGAAGCAGATCATGAGGTATCTCATTTTCGATACATACAATATGTAAAAACTCATTGGCATCGCCCTCCCGCCAATTATCTGTGGCCTCCTGTGGAAACCCAAGACCAATGTGAGCCGCTCCTGCCCCGGGATCAACCGGGGATGGTGGAATGGCAATTCAGCCAGCCTCCCCTCTACTATTTTCTAGCAGCATCGGTATTTGGGTGGTTTCAAAATGATGAAAATTGGTGGCCCACAGCCAACTCCTATAACCTTTTGCGGGGCTTGCGCCCCAGTGGCGGGATCAACGAGTTCACCCATAGCCGGAACGAACTTTTCTCGGGTCGCCGCACAGTATTTGAAGTGCATCTGTACCGGGCTTTTTCAACTCTTATAGGGATGTTTGGTCTCCTTGGGAGTTATTTAATCGGTAGGAAAATTTTTTCAGATTCGAAGCGGGCTGCGCTGTTGAGTGCAGGTGTGGGTTTTGTGCCCATGTACATCTTTTCCTCTGCCATAATCAGCAACGATATTTTGATGGGTGTTCTCTTAATCTGGAGCATTTTTTTCTTTCTTCAAAGTATCCTTCATTCAGTAAGGCTCAAAAATCAGTTAGCTAATTTCCTTCTGGGTGTTCTTTTTACTATTTTGGCTTCCGCAACAAAGAATAGTTTTATTGCCATCCTTCCTGTGATGATCATCGCCTCTAGCGGCCTTATCGTCAATACAACGAAGAAATTCGAAATCACAAAACGTCAAATGGTCATTGCACTTGCCCTTTTGGGAGCAGCCACATTAGGCTTATGGCTTGTTGTGACGACGAATATCCAGCATGTCTATTATGATCGGTATTCCTTTCTTTCAAGAGGCGTCTTAACCCTACTCACTCGTCCGTTAGCAGGTAGCTTTTCCGAAATATTCTTTAACTCCTTGACTAGTATGATCTTCACGTTCCAAGCATATTGGGGACTTTTGGGGGCTGATGCCATTATGCTTCCCCACTGGATGCAGGCCATTCTAGCTATCGCATCCTTAACCTCATTTGCAGGGTTGATATATGCACTGATTAAAAAAAAGTACACTCGAAGACTACGGATACTGGCGATCATGAGCCTTTTTGTTGTGTTTGTTGATTGGTATGGATTTTATTCAATTTTAGAATATGGCATCAGAGGCCGGTATATTATTGGGCTATATCCAATGATCTCGTTTCTATTTATCTTGGGGACAGGTGTATTTGCGCACAAAAAATACCCTCTTATAGGGAATTTCGTATTTTGTGGTTTAACTCTGTTTTTTGCGCTAATCACCCCGTTTTTAGTGATCCAAAAAAGCTTTGCTTTTCCTAAAATTTATGTTGCTCCCCCTCACACCGCTGGTGAAATGCCAGTAGACGCGACGTTTGATAATCTGGCTGAGTTACTTGGTATTCACATCCATCCACAGGATGTGAAACCTGGGGATAGGATTTTTGTCACATTGACTTGGCGTGTATTGGAATCCACAGCTAATAATTATGTAGTGAGTGTTGTTTTAGAGGATGGAAGCCACCATTTTGTTGCAGGCAGCGATAATTTTCCTGGTAATGGATTATATGCCACATCTTTGTGGCAAACAGGGGATGTTTTCCAAGATAAATATTGGTTCGATATCCCCCAACAGATGAAAACACAACTCCCGAGTGCGGGATATATCCAAATTGTAATGTTCTGCCCAGCAACCCAGGAGCAAGTGCCCATTTATGATCCACGAGGAAATATACTGGACGCAGTGTACAGTAAACCAATTCGTATTGGCTATCCAGTGGAAGGAAAAATGCCCGATTTGAGTAAAATAATGGCCACATTCGGAGATGTGATAGGGCTTATGAATGTGGAGAATATACCCAGCACCCTAGATCGAAAACAACAAATCAGTCTCAATATGCAGTGGGTTGCTTTAGCGCATCCTAAACAGAATTACTCCATTTATGTTCAACTTCTCAATGAAAAAAATCAAGTCATTGCGGGCTCTGATTATCTTCTCACCCAGGGATATTATCCTAGCAGTCTATGGCTACCAGGGGAAACAGTACAGCATATTCATTCGATTGAATTGCCCTCGTTAGTGTCTCTCCCTCCAGGGAAATATCGGTTGGTCACCGGATTATATCTTTTATCCACGGGAGAACGCTTACCCGTCAAGGTGAATCCAAGTCTTAGAGTTAGCAATGAAGTTGTGTTAGCTGAATGGGAGAACACCAAATGAACCTAACCCGGACAAGCCGGAACCAAGAAGGTAAAAGGGAGCTAGAAATCAGGAAATAGTGTAAACTTTTCGAGCAATGAGTTGACCATCTTCCCTCCAGCCAGAAAGGGGGGCGTTTCAGTTTTGGGGCTGGTTTCTGACCTGTTCCCAGCGTTGGTCAAAACGACCGCTGAGGATGGCAGTGCGAATGGGAATGAGATTTTCGGCTCCCACTCTAGACCAACGCATGCCAGCGCCACAGAAACGGTCTTTATACTGTTTGATACCGCTTTCGACCATACCACTCCCAATCGCCCAGCCATCTTCACGTAAGGCCAACAGAAAGATTAAATGATCCGATAAGGGATCAGGTATAGTAACAGAATGAAAATTTCACAGAAGATGTAGTAGTGTAAACTTCTTTCTGTAAAATTGGCGGAAGGCAGGCCAGAGGGTATCCTGTAAATCACGACAACCTACAGGAGGAACCCCCATGACCTGCCAAGAGCATTGTACCTTATCAACCGAGATCGTGGAAGGCATCATCAACCAGGGGATGGACTACATCCCGGAGATGATTCGCATTCTGATCAACCTGGCTATGCAAATGGAACGTCAGGCCTACCTGC
>CAZYSY010000210.1:0-3170 GCA_964650295.1 uncultured Caldilineales bacterium
ATAACTCATCGGGAAGTTGATAATCAGGAGCTACGCCGTAATCGTCGTTCATGACTCTCGCTTCCTTTCTAATTGTGTATATTGTGTATCTGAAATCCCCCCTATTTTACCATCTCCCCCATATTTTCGGATAGGCTCTTAGTACTAGGTTCTTTTTGACTGATATTTGCATTCCTGCTCGTTGCCATGGTGAGCTCTCGAGTTGTTGGATGATAGGCGGCGGACGACGAAAATCGCTGTTTGGTGGCGTGAATCGTCCGTCGTCCACCATCTACGAGCATTGATAGGAGCCTTTCGCTGCCGATGACGTCAGTCAAATTTGTACCACGACCCAATAAAAGAGGAAACATTACATTTGCAATGCAAACACTGAAAACATGGATTGGCATTGGCGCGTTGATCGGTGGCGGCATGTTGGCCTACGCTTGGGGCGGCGAGCGTCCACAAATGCGCCTGCGTTCTTACCGTTTGTCCTGGCCTGCAGCCGCGGGCCTCAAGATACTGCATCTCTCGGATCAACATTTTGGTCATGCACATTGGGTGCAGCGGCTAAGATTTTTGCAACTAGCTACCATGTTGCCCCGATTCAGACCCGACATCATTTTCTTCACAGGAGATTTTTTGCATGATGATGAAGGGCTCTCCGCAGTAGAACGCCTGCTACAAATGTTGCCTCCAGCTCCGTTGGGACGTTACGCCGTATTGGGAAACCATGATTACGCGGTTTATTCTTATAGCGAGCTGTTTCGTAACATGGCTCGTAGTGTTAAACAGGCGGCAACGCCTGAGCATAAATTGGTCACTCTGGCTGCTGAAATGGGAACATTGGGACAATTGGCGCTGGACATCTACCGCAACGATCGATTGCGATTTGCTGCGGTGCCCAACAACACCGACGAATTGATTCGTCTGCTTACGCTATATGACGTCACCGTGCTGCATAATCGTTCAGCGCCCCTGCCGGTAACGCCGGAAATCTGGGTGGCCGGCGTGGATGATATGGTGGAAGGCCAGCCTGATCTAACAAAAGCCATGTCCGGCATTCCCCACGAAGCAGGCGTGATTTTGCTCACCCACAATCCCGATCTGGCATACGAGCAGGCAGCGCAACGGGCCAATTTGGTGTTTGCCGGACACACGCATGGCGGGCAAGTGGCGCTCCCTGGTTTGGGGGCGATTCATACCCAGGGCACGCGTTTGCCTCGCCAGCATGCAGCAGGATATTTCAATGATTTGCCCGGTGGCGGACAGATGATCGTCTCTCGGGGCATGGGGGAATCGACCCCGCTACGATTCAGCGTTCCTCCCGAGATTGTGTGGGTGGAAATACGGTAGAAGCACGATCTCTCAAGCGCGTTTGCTATGATCAACCGCCTTGAGGATTTTTAGGTTGAGCATGATGAAACGCCAGAGTTGAAGCAGCTTGTTGTTCATTTTTTTTGCGTCTTTGGGGGTGATCTCAAAAGTCATGGTTAATATCCTCCTGTTGCATACGATGTGGGGGCGCTGTTGGTGCATATTGTCATGGATGGCTATTCTGGAATGAGTTTCCAGCCGATGCGTCCTTGCAGCTTGTGCATAAAGGTGGTGTGGATCATACGTTTCATCCAGGCGCCCGCCAAACCCATTTCCATGTCAGTCACAAAAAGATCCCGACCTTCTTCGTTTGGATAAGTGCGTGGGTCGGGCACGACGGGATAAATAATGATGGTGGCGGCGCTGCCATCCCACAAAGAATCTCCCATAGAGGCAATGCAGGCCGCAAACATTTCGGTCATGCGTTCGGCATGGGTCATGCGTCCCCGTTTGACAAGATCGATGATATTGAGCGCCACAATACGTCCGATGATGCCTGAGATCATCCCTGTGCGAGGTGGCGCAGCGGTGATGGAAAGGCCATTCGGGTTGACAAATGGGCGGGAAATAGAACCCGGGGGAGCAAAGGCGATTCCTGCGGCGAAAATGTTCTTATAGTGCCGATTCTGATAAACTGCAGGCCAGGCCTCGGGCGTCTCGGCCAGGGTGTCCCAATCCAGCCCATAGATGGCATCCACCAGCACAAAGCCGCCTTTATTGGCCAGTTTATCGGTCACATCATTTCCATCCTTATCGAAGTAAGTGAAGCCTGGGCCGAGAAATTGGGGGATGAGCATAGCGAAATCGAAATCCGTTTTCCCCTCGACGCCGTCGTAATTTTCCCAATAGATTTTGCCTGGCTCAATCCGCCGCACACCAGTTTGAACTTGCCAATCGATGCCGTAGAGATCAAATATCGCCTTAATGAAGTCCTCGCTGGTTAATATCTTGTCTTGTTTCTTGATCCTTAACCCACGCACGCCGAAATCGCCCAGAGTTGGCTCGTTGGAAAGCCATAGCAGATCGGCTTTGTCGCGTAGACCTCGTTTTTCCAACACTTTGTGGATGTTGGTAAGATACTCAAAAGCCGCGCCCTGGCAGGTGGCGCCGGGGTGTCCAGTTCCCACGACGATCTTCTGTCGTTCTCCTTTTTCCATGCGGGCAATCGCCTCGAAAAATCGATCGCGGGCGTCGATGGCGTGTGGCAGCGAACAAATCGAGGTTGTGTAACCATCATGGGGCCCTAATCCGGGAGTGCCTGCAAAATTCAGCCTGGCCCCAGTGGCAATAATTAGATAGTCATATGGAACTTGTAGTTCGTCCCCTCCATCGGCCCGATTCACCACCACATACTGATCATCTACATGAATGGCTTGCGCTGCTCCATGGACAAAATTGATGTGAAATTTGTCATAGACCGGCTTGAGGGCAAAGGTGGTCTTATGAGGCTCCATCTGTCCGACGCCCACCCACACCCATGATGGTGTATAACCGAAGATGTCGTACTTGTTGATGACGGTAATATCATGGCGTTTTCCCAGCGCGCTACCCAGATACAGCGCAGCAGTCTGGCCTGCAAAGCCAGAGCCAATAACGACGACTTTTGTCATGGAAATGCCTCCCTTCTGCGTTGTTTGTGTGGAAACAAGAACTAATTTTTAAAGTAGTGGTCTGAATCTGACTGACGACACCGGGAGCGAGTGGCTCCTCTTTACACTCAGGGACGATGGACCAGGGACGAAGGACGATTCACGCCATCAAATCAGCGATTTTCGCTCTCCATCATCCATCGTCTATCGTCAAATACATTCAGT
>CAZYSY010000211.1:0-9889 GCA_964650295.1 uncultured Caldilineales bacterium
TCGTCACGCCCGACCAGCTCATGGAGGCGGCCTCCGCTTCCTAAACGTATCAGCCGTTTCAAATTTGTCGTTGCTCCAAGCTCCCCTCCCAGCCTCCCCCCGTTACGACAGCCGTCGCACGGGGGGAGGAGCCCGGCGAGAGCAAAAAAACTTTGTAGATGAAGGGCTCCCTCCCTCGAACGCGAGCGTAGCGAGTGTCGGGGAAGGGCCGGGGAGGGGGCAAAAAGGAGGCGGGGAAGCCTCAGATAAACGCTTTCTGGCCGGTTTTCACTAAATTTGGAATTGCTGTAAACGTATGTCATTACACACATGATACAGCCGCCCGGCGCTGACGTCCGGGCGGCTTTTTTGTGCGTGGGATGTGATCAGTTGACGCCCGGGGTCAGGGCAAACTCGAAAAGTCCCATCTCTTTGGATGGGGTGGAGTAGATGGAGTCAGCGCCGACGGGGACGCTGCCTACCACTTTGTAAAAGATGATGTCGGCCGGGGCGCCGCCCACGTTCCAATCGGTGGCCGTGCCTGTTGAGCCAGACCATCCCAACGATGTTCCATCGCTGAAGTTGAAATAAGGGGTTGTGTTTTTGTAGGCCTGTTCTTCTGCATTTTGTTCCAGGTGCGTCCAGCTCAATTTTACATCGCCGCTTTCTAAGGTAATGGAGGGCTGGACGGGCTGAATCAGCCAGTCGTAATCTTCCACCTCTCCGCTCATGACGGCGCCCGTTGGGGTGTCGGATTTGTTTTCGGCTGCGGAGAGCCGGCAGCGGGCCATGTATGCGGCGCTGAAATCAATCCCGGCCGGAACACTGATGTTCAGTGATTGCTGACCTTCGCCTACCACCGCGTCATCCATGATCTGCTCGCTGCTATCCTGAAAGTCTCCATCGTTATTCCAGTCTATCCAGCAGCTCAGAAAACCATAACCGTTGGTAACCATGACGTCCAACAAGCCTCCACCATTGCCTGTGAACCAGGTGAAGCCAGGGTGGGGTGCGACGCCATCTTCATCGTTGACGTTGTCGTTGTCATCGGCAGTAGCGGCGTCGTTCTGTAAATCTCCGCTGTCCGCGTCTATGTTCGCACCCAGGTGCAGGGGCGTGATGCCATGGCGGGCTCCGTTGCAGGATAATAACGTGTCGTAGTCATCGCAGGTTTGATTGCCCGGATCATAAAAATTGTGGGCGTCGCCATAATCGATGGGATTATCCAGGGTGTGGCTGCCGGTAGCTTGCGATAGGATAACATTGTCAGTAGTTCGGTCAATAAACAGCGCCATGGTTACTGGGGTGACGCTGCCGCGGCAATTGCTTGGCAGTTCAACCAATGGCATCTGCCATTCGGCTTCTCCGTTGACTTGTTCGCCCCAATTCTGATTTTCGACCAGCAAATGGGCATAATTCCCAGTTACCAGTTGCACGTTGCCGGAATCCTCGAACACGATGCGGCGGTCCTCTTCATCAATAAACACCCCGTTGTCGTTGCAGTCCAGCGCTGCCACGGCGCGCCTGCCGTTATACCAAAGAATATCGTTGTCGTCCCAGCTTTGGAATTTGATGTAGAGGGCGTCGCCATCGAAAGCATACCAGGCCTGTTTGATTTCATCTCGGTCGTCGATGTTACTATCGTTGCTGTTGGACGTGTAAGCGGGGGGAACGCCATTCCAGACGCTATCGATGACGCCGTTGTTGGTGTCGATGGTGTACCAGTTCGCCATGACAATGGTCGCTGTGACAAAAACGCATATTGTAGCAATGCCCAGCGCATGGGCGAGATGCTTATGTGGTGATAGTTGCTTCATGATCGGTCCTTTTTGATAAGATGTGCAGGCCATGTTATCACCACCACTCGCTTTTCCATAACTCATTCATGATAACTTTTCGCGTCCGCCAGAATGTGCTATGATTGTCACATCGTTCGATTTTATGCGCTTTAGGGAAAGGAGTGTTTATGCCCACAGTCAAACTTTTGAGTTATACACGGATGGATGCCGACCATCTTGCCGAAACGCCCATTGTTCATGGAGCGGGTACGCTGCAAGAAAATCTCATCGAATATGCAGGGCGAATCTGTTATCGTTCTGATGCAAAGATGGGTCACAACCCTACTTTTATCGATTTGCGGGTGCGGGAAGGGCATGAGGACATCATCGAACATGTGCGGTTTGTGTTTCGGGTTGAGGGACAGCCGTTGGATCGAGAATTGCTGATGCTGATCAGCCTGCCCACTGTGGAATTCAGTGATTTGGGTGATGACGCCTGGATTATTAGCTTGAACGCTCGCAATGTGCGTGACTTCTGGCGCAGTTCCAATTCTGATCTTGCTGCTGAATTGGCCCGACTTTCTGGGCCTATTACGCCTGCTGTGTTTCGAGACTTGCCGTTGGCAGGTGAGGAGGTAAGCTCATGAGCAAAGCGAAAGTTACATTGTTGGGCTATGTGCCCACGGAGGGAATCCCCGAACCGGAAAAGCATGGTGCGGCTACCTTTCTGGTGGAGCATATTTCTCGCACATGCAGTCACCAGATCGTGCGCCATCGGTTGGCGTCCTTCAGCCAGGAAAGTCAACGCTATGTAGATTTGCGCAAGGGGGGCTGGCAGCCAGTAATCCCGCCTGCCATTGCTGCTCATCCTCAGGCTCATGGGGTGCTGAATAACGCCTGGGATGATTTGCAGCAGGCTTATGGTCAGTTACGAGAGATGGGCATCCGTAAAGAGGATGCGCGGTTTTTACTGCCCAATGCGGCTGAAACTCGTCTGGTGATGACGTTACACTATCCGGGCTTGCGCCATTTTTTCTGGTTGCGGCTCGATAAAGCCGCCCAGTGGGAGGTGCAAGACGTGGCTCATCAAATGTTGCGGCTCATTTATCCTCTGGCTCCTGAGGCGTTTCAGGATATTTGGGATGTCTATGGAGATGATTGATAACGCTTATGTGGGTTCAGAAAAGGATTGTGCTGCAGCCGCGCACACGCGGCTTTCATCTTATCACCGATGTGATATTACGCCAGGTTCCTGAGATCGAGCAGGTACAGGTCGGACTCATGCACCTGCTGCTTCAGCACACGTCAGCGGGGCTGGCCATCAACGAAAACGCAGACCCCACGGTGCGAGCGGATCTCGAAGCTCATTTTAGCCAACATCTTGCTCCCCCTAATATGCCCTACTATCGACACGTCCATGAAGGCGCTGATGATATGCCTGCGCACATCAAAACCATCCTTGTTGGCGTCTCCCTGACCATTCCCATTACGCATGGGCGGCTCAATTTGGGAACTTGGCAAGGCATTTATCTGGCGGAACATCGCGATCGGGCCCGGTCAAGATGGTTGGTGGTCACTATCCACGGCGAATGACCTCGTGTTGTTTTGCGCTGGCTTTTCTTTTCATCGTCGGATCATGGTATACTTTGCTCGTCCCTGGCATCATGCACGGCATTCACGCCCAGACCTGTCTCGCAAGGTTTGATGTCAAGGGCGGTTAGTTGTCCAATGATCTGTGCAAGGTAATAAGTGAGCCATAAAAAGTTATTTTGGTTTTCATTGCCTTGTTTTGTGACGACGCCTAGACGGAGATGAACGAAGAAAACCGTCTATATTCGTCATGTGGCAGCTCGCCAAACTCCCATCAGGAATTAAGGCATTTTCTGGTAGTTTCTTAACGACATCCTCTCTTTTTACACCCTATATGAAAGATTTAAATTACCAGCCCCGACGACGACAACAACGCTCTCGCTCTCCCTGGGCTGCCTTGCTCATACCCTTCCTGGCCATCATCATCACGGGCGCTTTGTTTTATGCGTTGGCCACCATGTTAGGGGGCGGCGTTGTGCCCACGCCCACACCAGGTGCAGGCACAGAAGTGGCCGAGGGAGGGCTCCCTGTGGCCACGGCAACCCCCACTCCCATGCAAGAGACGCCCACCCCCACAGCCGCCCCTGCTACGCCTACGCCAGAACCACCTACACCTACGCCCACACCGCCACCAGATGTATTGCAAGTTGGCGGCAAGGCCACGGTCAACGCTGAGGCTGGGTTGCGGGTGCGTGGCGGACCTGGAACGAATTTCGATCTGGTCATCACCTTACCCTACGGGATGATCGTGGATGTTATCGGCGGGCCCGAGCGGGCTGATAGCTACACCTGGTGGCAGATCGAATTCTCAACCCCCGAAGGCCAAAAACAGCAAGGCTGGGTGGCTGGTGATTTCCTGGATCCAGGCATCAAGAACTACAGCCAGTAAACATCCGGACACTGGCTTGTTCCCAGCGCCAATCATCACACAACTGACGACTTATCATGTTGTGGACCTTCCTGGGTCAACCCAACCGGGGTGCATACGGATTGGATGGTATGCACCCCGGTTTTTGTATCGATGGGCGGGGAGACGTTCAGTTGCCTGGAACCAGCGGGAAATCGAATTCACTGACCCGTTCAGTGTAGCCCGGCAGGGGAGGGCATAAATTGAATCCGCGCACTTTATAGCTGTAATTCGTCGTACTATCACCCAACGCATTTGTATCCGTAAAGAAATCGTCATTGGTCTGGGCGATGGCGTTGGCATCTGAGGGTGTGAAATAAGGGTTATTTTCAACGCGATATATCTCGTACGTATCGCCGCTGAGATTCTTCCACCGCAAAATCACATCTTTGCCAGATTTATCGATGGTGAGATCGGTGACATCGGAGGTTACCCCCTGGCAATCATTGAATGCAACGCACCATTCCACAATCTGCCCACTATCAGCGCTGGCGTGATCGCTGACCGTAAGTAGCCACTCACCCGAGATCGATTCACCATTGAAAGCATGCAACAAGGTTGCACTGGCCGGATCCCCGCCATGCACGCGTCCATGAATCGCAGGAGCATTATCGCACATCGCTTCGGCGTCGCCGTCAGGTCCGTAATCATCGATATCCGCGTCGATATCATTGCCGCTACACCCGTAGTCTGAGCCTGGAATACCAGGACGATCGATAAGTGTGACGGCGGAACCAGTGTCTACATGTTTCAGGTTGATCGTCAGATCTCCCACATAGGTGTGATCGATATCAAGAGACACATACAGACCCTGGATGACCTCCCCTGTGGCCGATATCGTATCGGAGGCACCCACTGCGTTGTTATCCGGAATAGCTAACTGGGGTGTGCTACAGAAAACGCTTGCGGTTGAGAATGTGTAGATCGTAGACCAGGTAGCCCCACAAGGATTGTTGGCTTTCACTCGCCAGTAATATGTGGTGTTGCCGCTCAGGGGCGTGGTGGGCGTATGCGATGTGCCAGAGATGTGATCGGCAGAGTAGGCGATCTGCGTAAACGTCTCATCAGTGGCCACTTCCAGCGTATAGTCCTCGGCATTAGCGACAGCATTCCAGCTGAATGTGGGGCTGGTGGAGACGCCCGTCGCTTGATCGACAGGAGTAACCAAAGAAGGCCCTGCGGGCGTGGTCGTGAAGAGGACGAGATCAACGCTGGTGGTATGGGTTATGTTGTCGCCAACGCCTTGAATGGTGATGTTGTAAGTTCCCGCTGACGCAGCCGCATTATTACCGATGGTCAATGTGCTACTGCCCGGTGGCAAAACTGGATTAGGATTGAAATTGGTCGTGCTGCTGGCCGGCTGGCCGCTGGCGCTAAGAGTGACCGGAGCGGTGAAACCGCCCACGGAATCCACATCCACCGTGTAGGTGGCATCATTATTGCTGCATATGGATTGCGATGCCGGCGTGGCCCCAAGCGTAAAATCTGATTCCATGCTACAGTCAGAGAATTTAAAAGAGCCCACCCTGGTTCGCCAATTGGAACTGCTGGTGCTGGCCATGTATTCAGTGGTGTACCAGAACGTGCAATCATCCTTGGGATCAATGGTCAGCGAGCTGTAATCGCCCCAGCGGGCGGCATCATGCGTCTGGCTGCCACCGCCGTTCACGAGGGTTGCTTCAGCTTGGGTGATTGTTCCCAAAGGATCCCCCTGGAGCCTCCCAGCGTATCGTATGCCAGGAAAGACAGAGCTGCTCGAGATGCTGTAACCAATGGCCAGATTGCCGACGTGATCCATGGCCACGCTCCCCATCCATCTATTTTCACTGTCTGGAGCGTAAGTGCCTTGTTGGTAAATCGTTGCCTCAGACAATGTAGTATTGATCGTAGTATCACGTATCTCATACCAACGTATGCCTGCATGATCTGAACCATTGCCGACGTTGACGGTGTGATTCACCACCAGAGACTCATGATCGCCGTAGTTACGGTACCAAAGGTGCATCATTAACCGATCGGAAAGCGAATCCAACTCCACGGATGTGCCAGGTTGCGGGATATCCCAATTGTCGCGATAACCTCCTGAGCCATCGAAGTTCCAATTGAAGGGATCAACCGTAATATCCTTTACGAATTGGAAGGTCGAGTTGGAGGGCGTAGTCCAATCGGTGTGAAATTCGAAGACATGAAGCACATCATCACTCCCGCTCCAATCCATATCTACCGACATGAAATAATTGGGCGCACCATTCGGGGGAAGTGTGGAGCCCATGAGGTTGGATGGGAGTAAGCCACCGTAGTTGATGTTCATGTCGGCAACATCGAAATATTGAAAAGTAGCCGGATTCCCCTGAATCATGGCGTTGCGATCAAAAACCCATACCCCCGCGCCCGCCCAGTCATTGTTTTTGAACTGGTTGGCCGACATGTAATAGCCGTCGGGCCAAACAGCCAGCTTGGGGTAATCATTCATCTTTGTGTCGTGCACCTTAAACGAGTAAAGGTGCCAGTCATTGGGATTATTGGTTGGCGTGCCATTCTTTGAGATGGCGAAACATTCATAATATGGAGGATCAGGCAAAGCGAATTGGGTGAGCACCCAGCGATCCGCCAATTGATCGTAAAGCACAACCGGATCTCCGTTGGCATTTTTGTAGCAAATATCACTTGTAGGCCAAAGCGTTCTGAGATCGAAGTCGTAGAGCTGTGCGCCCGTTTTATCCCAGATGCGCACCTGCGAGCCGCTGCTCGAGTTGACGATCTCAACAAAGTGGTTCGGTCCAACCTGTCCATTGGTGTCAGGAGGAAGAACCCCTGTCGCAGCAATGCCCTCCCAATTGGCTAGCGGGGCGGGCATTGCGGTGGCGCCCTGGAATGACTGGATGGAAGGCGTGGTCAAAAATGCCTCGTTCTGAATCGGTTTGCGCCGGGGCAATGGTCGAACCTCCCGGATGATGGGCGCTCCCGGTCTGGAAGGGAGTATTTTGGCGAGCCCCAAGCCATTGGTGTCGACCGGTGATACAGGTTGACTGATGTAAGGATGGCTGAGAACGGTTTCTTCCCCTCCTTTCTGCGCTAGGATCGGCGGTGTGAATCCGAGTAGCAAAAGGACAGCCAATACCAAGATAAGGATGACGCTAATACGCAATGGTTTTGATGAAGCAGATGATTCGGGCATGGATGACCTCACATTGGCGATGGAAGACGGACGTGTAAGATGACATCTGATATGAGTTTTCCGCTCTCGAAAGCGGTAGTTATGGGGGCGTTTCAATTTGGGAGCGCTTTTATTTTTGGGCCGGGCGGATTGCGAATCCGCCCTGGGGAGCCCCGCTTCGGAGCCGGATTCGCAATCCGGCGGGTTTTGCAATGTCTGCCTCCATTTTGAAACACACCCGTAGTTGTTGGAATGATCTATCGCGAAGTAGCCATACTAAAGGACAAAACGAACGCGAACGAAGAAACGAAAGTTGGAGAAGCATAGCAATGACCAGCTTCGGCAATTTTCAGCGATGGTTGTCAAGATGCCCAGGTCTTTTTTGATTTTCCAAATAGGGAATCACGCAAAAGTGATGCGCATGCAAAAACATTGGGGTGATTGCGGGAGGCGTATGTAATCATAACAGTGTTGGCGAAATCTCAAAAACTCGAGCAGTGCATTTGCGTTTCTTGAACAGGCCACTGTGGGCCCTCCAGCGCCAAGGCCTATGAAAACCAGCGTGTCGATTTGCAAAACTTGTGAACGTAAATTTTGTGGACTGGTGATCCCGGCTTTTTGGCGTTCATCCGCGTTCTTTTGGCATTAAGCAGAGACCAATAATGTGTAGTATTAAATTAAAAATGAAAAAAAGTGTTGACAAACACCCGAGAGGTTGTTATACTGGATTTCAACTGAGCACACGTTTGCTCAACCCTTCTCGCCTTCGGTCACACGTGTGACTACGAGCCCGACCGGGAAATGCCTTGATGAGAAATCGCGTCTCTATCAAAGATATTGCCGAGCAGGCCGGCGTCAGCCACTCGACGGTGAGTCGCGCCTTGCAGGGCACGGGACGCATGAGTGAGGAAACGCGGGCCCGCATTCTCGAGCTGGCTGAGGAGATGGGCTACACGCCCGACGCCCTGGCCCAAAGCCTGGTCCGAGGGCGTACGCGTACGGTGGGAGTGGTGGTCACCACCATTGCCGATCCTTTCGTCGCGGGCATCGTCGCGGGCATCGAAGAGGTGGCGGGCCAGGCGGGATACACGGTGCTGCTGGGAGCATCGCACTCCAACCCCGAACGGGAGATCAGAGTGGTGGATAATCTGCGACAACGCCGGGTCGATGCGGTCATCGTCACCGCATCCCGGGTAGGCGATCATTATAGCGAACATCTTCAGCGCTTTGGCGCGCCCATCGTACTGGTGAACAACATGGTCAAGGGGGAATATTTGTACGCCATCACCTGCGACCAAACCGATGGAGCGTTCCAAGCAACCTTCTATCTCCTTCAACTTGGACATCGCCGCATCGCCTACATCGGCTCGGCCGCCCGCCAGCATTCCTCCCGGATGCGCCAGTTGGGATACGAGACAGCTCTGGCCCAGGCGGGATTGCGTGTTGACTCGCGCCTGATTGTCGCCCCCGAAGGCGTCCGGGATGTTGAGGTCGGGCGAGCGGCCCTGAAAATGCTCTGGCCCTTGCGCCCGACCGCGATCCTTGCCTACAACGATCTCACCGCCATCGGCGTGATGATGGCCGCCCGGGAGATGGGCGTCCGCATTCCCGTAGACATCAGCCTGGTGGGGTTCGACGATATCGACGTCACTGAATTCGTCACCCCGCCCCTGACCACGGTGCATCAGCCCCGGGAGGCCATGGGGCGGGCCGCCATGCAGATGGCCCTCGACTTGTTACAAGATAAGGCCATTCAGAATCGCACGCTGGTCTGTGAGTTGGTTGTACGCGATTCGACAACAAACCCCAACGTCCATAACATCCACCCATCATCTTAACCTAAGGAGGCGCAATTTCGAGAAGAATCAATAATTTGTATCCCCAAACTCTTCTTCACCCCTACTCTGGCGACGTGACACAAATTTCATGCTCACGTTGCTCGCCGATTGATATCTGAGCTGAAGGCCTGTGGCTGCCTGTCACCCTGCGCTGATAATTCTTCTTTCGAAATTCGATGCGCAAAATCGAAGCTGGGAATCATCCTCGCAGGAGGACGGGCGACGCAGACAATCCCTTTCCAAAGCTCTCATCCTGCTCGCTTGGAGTAGGTGGGGGCGAAGGCGAGGGCGTAGCCCTCAGATTTGAATTCATTCGGCCAATGGCAACGGGCAAAACCGATTTGTGTCAGGCAACTAATTCCAATCCATTTCTCTTCAGAAGGAGACTGTTCCCATGCTCAAGAAAATCACATTTTTGGTTGTCATTTTGATTGCTGTCGTGGCGCTGGCCGCGTGCTCCCAGACGCCTGAACAGGCTGCGACCCAGGCTCCGGCCGAACAGGCCGCGACTCAGGCTCCGGCTGAGCAGCCCACCGAGGCCGCCGCTCCCACCGAAGCGCCTCAGGTGGCCCAATCCAACCTGGTCTTCGGTCTCGCGGTTCACTCCAACCCGGCGGAGGATAGCTTCTGGGGCGTGGTG
>CAZYSY010000212.1:0-14728 GCA_964650295.1 uncultured Caldilineales bacterium
AAAAATACGATCTCCAATTCTTTCAATTTTTGTTGCCACATCATTTCCATTTGTAATTTCTTCCGCTCCCACCGAAGATCATCTCTCTTTTTTTCAAATCTATATGTAGCGTAACCTCCAAGAATACCAAATAGTAATCCTATAAACCCACTTATTATCCAGTTAAGTAGTAATACAAGATCAGTAGATAACATAAAAACTTTCCATTAGTAGTTATTTCTGGGCCACGATGAACTCAACGTGGTATTCGTCGCACTGAACGATAATTTTTTTGTATGCACGTCAGCAGACGGGACAACTAACTCAGTGGTTTCTACCATAGCAACCTCGTTCCGTCAAATAATCGCTCAAATGCCCGAACACTATAGTGCTCCTGATTGCTGAGAACGGCCCCTACCTCTCCGCTGTCGCCCGAGTGGATGTGACAGCCGCTTCCTCGCCCGCGGCCCGCTGCATCCACTTGGGGCGCACGTGCCAGAAGCGGGGCAAGGCCGCATCCCAGTCGGCCAGCAGCTCCGCTGCCAGGGGGCTTTGCGTGTGCTCATAATGCGCCTCCACCATCCGCCGCAGGGTGACGCGGGCGGTCTCATCCTCCATCCGGGTGGCGTAGACCAGCTCGTCGTTGAGGCGGCTGAGGAATTGCGGATGGCGGGCGTCGTCCAGCACGAAAGCCTGGCCGCCCGTCATGCCCGCGGCGAAGTTGTAGCCCGTGGGCCCCAACACCACCACGATGCCCCCGGTCATATACTCGCAGCCGTGGCCGTCCACGCCCTCCACCACTGCGTGGGCGCGGCTGTTGCGCACCGCGAAGCGCTCGCCCGCCCGGCCCGCGGCGTAAAGCGCGCCCCCGGTGGCCCCGTACAGACAGGTGTTGCCCGCGATGTAGCTCTCCCGCCAGGGAAAAGTCACGTCATCCTCGGGCCGCAGAACGATGACGCCCCCGGCCAGGCCCTTGCCCACATAGTCGTTGGCCTCGCCGATGAGGGTGAAATGCACGCCCTGGATCAAAAACGCGCCGAAGGACTGGCCAGCGCTGCCGCGGAAGGTGACATTGATGGCGTTGGCCGGGAGATCGGTGTAGCCCAGTTGCGTCAGCCGCCCGCTGAGCCGCGCGCCCACGGTGCGGTCGGTGTTGTAGATGGGGAATTCCCGGTGCATCGGGATTTTATCCAGCGCCAGCGCGGCCAGCGCGGCCTCGGCCACGCGGTTGCCCAGCGCATTGGGCGCGTCGTAATCGGGCCAGAACTGGAAATGCCGGGGACTGCGGGGCGCAGGCTGGGCCAGCAGCGGGCTCAGGTCCAGAGCATCCAGCGCCGCATCGCCGGTGCGCTTCTGCGCCAGCAGATCGGTGCGCCCGATGAGCTCATCCAAACGATGATAGCCCATCGCGGCCAGCAGCTCCCGCACCTCCTGGGCGATGAAGGTGAACATCGCCATCACGTGCTCTGGCTTGCCCGGGAACTTGGCCCGGCGTTTGGGGTCTTGCGTGGCCACGCCCACGGGGCAGGTGTTGCGATGGCACACCCGGGCCATAATGCAGCCCTCCGCGATCATCGCCAGCGTGCCAAAGGAGAACTCATCCGCGCCCAGCAACGCGGCCAGCACCACATCCCGGCCGCTGCGAATGCCGCCATCGGTCCGCAAAATGACCCGCTCCCGCAGACCATTGGCGCGCAGCGCCTGCTGAGCCTCGGCCAGACCGATCTCCCAGGGCACGCCCGCGTGCTTGATGGAGGTCAGGGGCGAGGCGCCAGTGCCGCCATTGCTGCCCGAGATGAGGATGCTGTTGGCCCGGCCCTTGGCCACGCCCGCGGCGATGGCTCCCACCCCGGCCTGGGCCACCAGCTTCACCGAGATGTTGGCCTCGGGGTTGATCTGGCGCAGGTCGTAAATGAGCTGCGAAAGGTCTTCGATGGAATAGATGTCGTGATGGGGCGGCGGTGAGATCAGGGGCACGCCGGGCGTGGTCAGGCGGATGGAGGCGATGAGATCGGTGACCTTGTGGCCGGGCAGATGCCCGCCCTCCCCCGGTTTGGAGCCCTGCGCCATCTTGATTTGCAGCTCCTTGGCCGAAATGAGATAGGCGGGGGTGACGCCGAAGCGCCCCGACGCCACCTGCTTGACCGCGCTGTTGCGATCCGTGCCCAGCCGGGCCGGGTCTTCGCCCCCCTCGCCGCTGTTGGAGGCCGCGCCCAGTCGGTTCATGGCAATGGCCAGCACCTCGTGGGCCTCGGGGCTGAGCGCGCCCATCGACATCGCCGCGGTGCTGAACCGCCGCACGATGGCCGACACCGGCTCCACCTCCTCCACGGGCACAGGCTTGCGGTCGGGCAGGATGGTGAGCAGATCGCGCAGGTCGGTGGCGGGCTTTTCGGCCAGATGCCCGGTGTACTGACGATAGAGGGCGTAGGCCTGCTCGAAATTCCCGTCCAGCGCATCGGGCATCCGCACCGCCTCGTGCAGGATATCGATGATCTCGGGCGTGAGCGCGTGCACCTCGCCCTGCCGCCGATATTTGAACTGCCCCCAGTGTTCCAGCTTCTCGGTGGGCGAACGGAAGGCCTGCTGGTGGCGGTAGAACACATCGCTGGCCAGCTTCTCGAAGCCGATGCCGCCCAAACGGCTGGGTGTGCCCGCGAAACAGCGGTCCACCACCTCGTCGTTCAGGCCGATGATCTCGAAGATCTGGGCGCCGCAGTAGCTTTCCACCGTGCTGATGCCCATCTTGGACATGATTTTCAGCAGGCCCATTTCCAGCGCCCGCAGATAGTTCTTCCGGGCCTGCTCCGGCTCACTCACGCCCTTCAAACGGCCATCCTCGGCCAGATGCGCCACCGTATCCAGCGCCAGCCAGGGATGCACCCCATTGGCCCCGTAGCCGATGAGCGCGGCCAGACGATGCACGCTGATCACATCCCCCGCCTCCACCAGGATGCTGCCCTGGGTGCGCAGGCCCTGGCGGATGAGATGATGATGCACCGCGCCCGTGGCCAGCAGCGCCGGCGCCGGGGCCCGGGTGGGGCCGATGTTGCGATCGGTGAGCAAGAGCAGGTTGTGGCCATTGCGGAAGGCTTCCTCGGCCTCGCCGCAGATGCGATCCAGGGCCGCGGTCAGGCCCGCTTCGCCCTCCACCACGGGGAAGGTGATGTCGATTTCCACCAGGGAGAAGGGCAGACCGTCGTGGGCGTCGTCGAAGCGGGTGGCGCGGTCGCGGCGCAACTGGCGCAGCAGCCCCAGGGTCTCGGCATCCAGCACCGGGGTTTTCAGGCCGATGAGGCGGGCGTGGCGGGGCGTTTCCTCGAAGATGCTGCGCCGTGTGCCCAACAGCATATTCAGCGACATCACCGATTTCTCCCGCAGGGAGTCGATGGGCGGGTTGGTCACCTCGGCGAAGCGCTGATAGAAATAGTGGTAGAGAGGCCGGGGCAGATGCGACATCACCGCGGGCGGCGTGTCATCTCCCATGGCGCCGGTGGGCTCTTTGCCGCCGATGGCCATCGGTTTCAGCATGGCGCTGACCGATTCCACCGTGTGGCCAAAGGCCTGTTCCAGGGGCATCAGGTCGGGGACGCCGGTGTCCTCGGGGTCGAAGAGGACGCCTTCTTCGTAGACCGGAGCCTGGGGCTGAGCCCACGCGCCCGCCATCCCCTGGGCGCTGCGGCGGATGGCCCGGGCCAGTTCGTCGATCTGATAAAAATTGGTCTTGTTCCACTGGGCATAGGGACGGCGACGGCTGACCTCCTCCTTGGTCTCCTCGTTCAGCAGCAGGCGGCCGCGGTAGATGTCCACGATAAGCATCTGGCCCGCGCCCAGCTTGCCGTGCCGGGTGATCTGCCGGGCGGGGATGGGCACGACGCCCACCTCGGAGCTGGCGATGAGCAGGCCATCGACGGTGCGTTTGTAGCGCAGGGGCCGCAGGCCGTTGCGATCCAGAGACGCGCCCGCCACCCGGCCATCGGTGAAGACCAGGGCCGCGGGGCCGTCCCACGGCTCGGAGAGCGCGGCGTGATAGCGATAGAAGGCCCGCACATCGGGCGGCATCGCAGCCAGATTTTCCCAGGCCTCGGGCGTCAGCATCATCACCGCGTGGCGCAGCTCCCGGCCATTGCGCACCAGGGCTTCCACCGCGTTGTCCAGCATGGCGCTGTCGGAGCCTTTTTCATCCAGGATGGGGGCGATGGCTTTGCCCCAGGCGTCCTCCTGCAATCGGCCTTCCCGGGCCCTCATCCAGTTGACATTGCCCTGGATGGTGTTGATCTCGCCGTTGTGGCCCAGCAGGCGGAAGGGTTGGGCCCGACGCCAGGTGGGCACGGTGTTGGTGGCGTAGCGCTGATGATAGAGGATGATGGCGCTGCGGTAGTCAGGGTCGGCCAGGTCGGGATAGAAGTTGGTGAGCTGGGAGCCCAGCATCAGGCCCTTGTAGACGATGGTGCGGCTGGAAAAGGAGGGGATGTAGATGTCCAGCCCCGCGGCGTCGAATTCCCGCTCGATGGCCTTGCGGGCCAGGTAGAGGGTCTTCTCGAAGGGCTCGTTGCGGTCCAGAAAATCGGGCCGGGTGATGAAGACCTGCCATATCTCGGGCCGGGAGGATGCGGCCAGCGCGCCCAGGGCGTAGACGTTGATGGGGACTTTGCGCCAGGTCAGCAGGGGGATGCCCAGCAGCTCCAATTCTCCGGCCACGATCTGCTGCCAGTCGTCGGGCGACATCCCCGCGGGTGTGAAGAAGACGCCCGCAGCCAGATCGCCGTACTTCATCTGCGGCAGACCCAGCAGCCGCCCGAAGAAGCGCACCGGGATCTGCGTGAGCAGGCCGGCGCCGTCGCCCGTGCCCGAATCCGCGGCCACGCCCCCGCGATGCTCCATCCCGGCCAGCGCGTCCACCGCCAGAGTAACGATCTCGTGGCTGCGCCTGCCGGGGATATCGGCGATGAGACCGATGCCACAGGCGTCGCGGTTGAAGCTGGCGTTGTGCAGGGGGGTGTAGCGGGCGGGCGATGAAGTCATGCGGGCCTCCGGAGATGGTAGGTGGGCAGTTCGCGGACATGAGACATCTTCATGATGCGATCTTTTGGGATGTTGATATCGGGTATTGGATATTGGTTGTTTCGGTCGCAGTCTGCGGTATCAATATCCAATCCCCAATATCAACCAAAGTTCTCGGTTGCTTTTTGAGAGACCGTTGCGTCCAGACAAACTGTTTTGGGATAAAAAACGCCCCTGGTCGACGGATCGGGCCAGGGGCGACATTGCCAGATGATACAATGATGACGCGTATGATGCGCTTTTGTGGCGTGCATTGTAGCACAGCCTACCGGACGGGGCAAATGAGATCGAAATATTCCGGCAATTTCAATTAACAGGCAGTCTCTGCCCTGCTGGCCGACATCGACACCCTGGCTCAAAATCTGGAACCAGGGCCTACACTCTCCCCGCCCACCATCTCGATGATGTGATCGCGGGTCGTGCCTGGCGCAACGTCCGTTCGGGCCTGTGGCGCGTGCGGTTCAGACGTTGAAGGCGTTTGTTACTTGTGATGGAGGATGAGTCAGGCTCCCTATGGTGGGTAACATGAACCTTTGTTCGCGGTTGAAGTGTAGAATTATCCCCAGTTCGCGGTTGTTATCCCCAGAAAAAGTTGAGTTATCCACAGAAAAGTTGCGCGCGCGATGACAAAATGCACATGAGGCATCTTGTCCGTTTTTGACAAATCAGCTGTCTAGTGACGAAGCCTTACCCGAACGCGCTCCAATTTTTCCCGAATTTCCGCATCCTGCTGGAGGCTTTTTTCGATTTTGGCAGCTCCATGCATCACTGTAGTGTGATCGCGACCGCCCAAGAATTCTCCGATTTGGGGGAAGGAGAGCTGGGCGACATCGCGAAGCAAATACATTGCCATTTGTCGGGGGACGGAAATACGGCGCGTGCGGCGTGGGCCTTTTAATTCACTTACGGTGATATTGAATTCCTGGGCGACTGCTCCCAAGATCGCTTCTGGGCTGTGATCGAGGGGGCGTTGTTGGGGTTCTAAGATTTTTTGGGCGAGCGAAAGCGTTAGGGGTTGATGGTGGAGTTGGGCATAGGCGATCACCCGGTTCAAAGCCCCTTGTAATTCGCGTACGTTGTCGCTGAAGTGTTCGGCGATATACCGAACGACATTTTCTGGGACTACAACCCCTTTCTCGTAGGCCTTGGCATGAAGGATGGCGATACGGTGCTCGAGATCGGGGGGCGAGAGGTCTACAATCAAGCCGCCGCCAAAACGGGACAATAGGCGATCTTCCAATTTGGTCAAGAGGTGCAGCGGACGATCGCTGGCAATAACGACTTGTTTATTGGAAGCGGTGAGGGTGTTAAATGTGTGGAAGAATTCGTTCTGGGTGCTTTCCTTGCCTTGTAGAAATTGGATGTCGTCAATGAGTAAGACGTCCACATTACGATAAGATTGTCTGAATGCGACATTGGTGTGCGTGCGAATCGCTTCGATCATCTCGTTGGTGAAGGTCTCTGTTGTCACGTAACGGACATTGTAACCTTCCTGAGAGGTTGCATTGCCTATGGCGTGCAACAGGTGCGTTTTTCCTAATCCCACACCTCCATAAAGAAAGAGGGGGTTATAAGCGACGCCCGGATTTTGGGCAACGGCTTGAGAGGCAGCGTAAGCAAATCGATTTCCTTCGCCTACGATAAAGTTGTCGAAGGTGCGGTTCACTTGTAAGTTGGATTCAGGTAGCATGGCCGAGTGTTGAAATCTTCCATCCTTGAGTGCGTCTTGGGCCGCCGAAAGAAGCGGGGGTTCCGGCATGGATGTTGGCGTGGCATCAACTTGTTCCGGCCTGACAATGAAATTCACGTCAACGCTTCGGCTACTCAATCGCTCTAAACGACGTTTGATCATTCCCTTGAGCCGTTGGTTAAGCCATTCTTGTGCGAAAGAGGATTTGACTGCGATGACGTAAACGCCATCTTCATAAGCAATGAAACGAGCATCTTTGAGCCAATTTTCAAAGACGGGACGTTGTAATGCGAGTTCTAATTCGCCAAGCGTGGCTTGCCAAACCCTTTCGGGATTCATTCGGAGGCGCTCCATAAACACGGGCTGAGTTGGGTTTAAGAGATTGGAGGCGCGCCAGCACCTTTCCCTCTCGGGGTTGAGTTTGCTTAACTGCACACCCGGGTGCTGTACGTCGTTGGTTTATGTTGTTCTCACCTGCAATTCCAAAGGGAAAGGCGAGCAGTGCAGACGAAGCCCCGTCAGGGCCTGTGGGAGGATTGGGGGGAGTCAGAGCATCGCCAAATGCCTGCAATCCTCATAGGCGACGATTTGTCCATTCCCTGTCTGCTGGTCTTTATGCTATCAGAAAGAAAATGGAGATGCAAAACTTGTTGCTGCAATCCTATGCTGGGGCTTGTGCGGCTTATCGTAAAGCACAAGCCCGACTCAAAAAAAAATCCTCTGAGCGATTCTACAAATAGTGTTTCGAAAATTGCTTCCCACAAGATAACAGAGTCCGTAATTATTTTTAGTTCATATGTGCGCGTATACATTTTAATGCGATTTTCAAAATGTCTTTGCGAAACTTGCGTGGTTGATGTTTGGTTACAAATGTGTAGTCAGGTAAACTTTTTTCCCATTCTTACCTTATTCTGGTATACTCTACCTAATTATTTTCTGATATGGAGCAATCCATTATTCATAAAACGAAATCATTATTTCCATCTGGAGGTCGTTTCGTGCGCGTTTCGGTTTTACAGGAAAATCTTGCCAAGGGCCTTTCAATTGTCGGGCGGGCGGTGGCAAGCCGCAGTACACTGCCTGTATTGAATAACATCCTCATCGAGACGGATAATTCACAGTTGAAGCTTTCGGCGATGGATATGGAGATTGCGATTAATTGTTGGGTGGGCGCTATGATTGAGGATGAAGGTCAGATCACCGTGCCGGCTCGTCTTCTTGGTGATTTTGTTAATTCGTTGCCTAATGATCGGATTGACATGGAATTGCAGACGAGGACGCAGACGTTGCATTTGCATTGCGCCCATTATGAAGCCAATATCAAGGGCATCGACGCCACGGAATTCCCCATTATTCCCACCTATCAGGGGGATATGGATAGTCCGAGTACGGAAGTCGAGCCTGTGAAGTTGCGTACGATGATTGATCAGGTGGCTTTTGCCGCCTCAAAAGATGATAGCCGACCGACATTCACTGGCGTTTTTACCAAACTCGAAGGCGATCGGTTGACTATGGCGGCGACCGATGGTTTTCGGCTGGCTGTGCGCAGCACGATTCTTGAGGAGCCATCTCCAACGTCGATCGGGGTGATTATTCCTGCCCGGGCGCTTAGCGAGTTGTCACGCATCATCAGTGCTGTGGATTTGGGACAGGATGATGGGGTGGAGGTGGTTTTCACTGAGGCCCGGAATCAGGTGATGTTCCATCTTCCTGGCGTGGATTTGGTGAGTCAGCTTATCGAAGCGAATTTCCCCGACTATAAGAAAATCATCCCGAATTCTTACAATACGCGCGCAATTCTGGATACGAGTGAGTTTTTGAATGCGATGAAGGTGGCTTATCTTTTCGCTCGAGATTCAGCGGGTTCGGTCAAGGTGAGTATGGAGCCGGGCGAGTCTGGTAAGGTGGTTCTTACCGCCACCAGTGCTGAATTGGGGGACAATGTCTCTGAAATCGATGCGATGATCGAAGGCGAAGCGATGAGTGCAACGTTCAATGCGAAGTATATGATCGATGTGCTTTCCGTAATTCATACCCCCCAGGTTGCGTTCGAGGCGATTTCGGCGACTCGCCCCGGCGTTTTCAGGCCCGTTGGCACAGGTGAAGAAGAGTATGTACATGTCATTATGCCCATGAGTCCCCGCTAGATGGCGTTGTGGTTTTATGGTTGTTTCTATGTTGCCCGAGGGAGAAAGTTGCCTCGGGCTTTTTTGTACTCTCCACTCGAGGTTTCGTTGGGATTATGGTGTGTTTTGGCGAATGGCTTGCGCTTGTTGCAGGAGTTCTGCAGCGGATTTCTTCCCCGATGTGCTGTCGGCGCCCATCATGGCGGCTAATTCATCCACCCGTTCTTCCCCTTCGAGAATGCTGAGTTGGCTAATGGTGCGGTCGTTGATGGTGGTCTTTGAGATGAGGATGTGTAGATCTGCATAGGCTGCGATTTGCGGTAAGTGCGTGACGCAGAGTACTTGATGCACCCGGGCCAGCTCGGCTAGTTTTTGTCCGACAATTGCTCCTACTCGTCCGCCAATGCCTTGATCGATTTCGTCGAAAACCAGGGTAGGTGTTTCATCCGCTCTGGAGAGTACATTTTTGAGGGCTAACATGAGGCGCGCTGTTTCTCCTCCTGACGCGACTTTGGCCAGGGGGCGCAGGGGTTCGCCAGGATTTGCCGAAACGAGAAATTGGACGCGATCGATGCCTGTTGCGTCGAATGCCAGACGTTCCCCTGCAACATAACAGCCCGAAGGATCATGGCGACGCGTGATTTCTACCTGGAAGCGCGTGCCGCCCATACGTAAGTCTTCCAGCTCCGTTTCGACGGCGTGCGCCAATTGCCTGGCTGCGATGCTGCGGGCCCGCGATAGGGCTTGGGCGTTTTCGCCAATGGTCCACAGCAGATTATCCTCCTGAGCTTCTAATGTTTCGGTGCGGGTTTCGCTATCGGAAAGCAACGCTAGCTCAGCTCTGGCTGATTCTCCAAACGCCAGTATTTCGGCAATTGTATCGCCATATTTGCGTTTGAGGCGGGTGATGAGTGCTAACCGTTCCTCCACCTCTTCTAGTCGGGTGGGATCAAATTCGAGTCCGGCTCCATAACTGCTGATTTCGCGTGATAGATCGTTGAGTGCATCGAATAAGGCCTCCGTCTGATCGACCAGCGGGGTGAGTTCTGGGTCCAGACGACTCAGTTTTTGGAGATGCATCATGGCTTCGCCCAGTACGTCGAGCGCCGCAGGACGTTCATTATCGCCTTCGGACAGTAATGCTTCTAGCGTCGTTGCCTCGCTTATCAACGCTTCGGCATTGGCTAGGCGGCGTCGCTCGCTTGCCAATGTTTCTTCCTCGCCGGGTGAGAGGCCCGCGTCATCGATTTCTTGCACCTGATAACTCAGTAAATCAATCCGCCTGGCTATCTCGCGGGCGCTCTGTCGCAAATGCTCTAATTCCGCCCGTATTGCACGCAGCGCTTCCACCTGTTGCGCTACTTTGGCGCGTTGGGATTGTAATCCAGCATATTCATCCAGCAAGTTGATATGGGTTCGCGGCTTTAGCAGTGAGAGGTGCTCGCCCTGACCATGGATATCGACCAGCATGTCTCCTAATTCGGCCAGAAGACTCTGGGCCACGGCGCGCCCATTGATGCGGGCCACGCTGCGCCCGCCGCGACGCACTTCTCGGGCGAGGATGAGTTGTGCGGCATCATCGTGCAAATCGTGGGATGTAAGCCATTGTTTCACTCGCTGCGCGTGAGCGCCGCCGAGGTCGAAAATCCCCTCTACTCGAGCAGTCTGCGCTCCGGCTCTTACCATATCCTGGCTGCTCTTGCCGCCCAAGAGCAATTCGATTGCATCGATGATGATCGATTTGCCAGCGCCTGTCTCACCGGTCAATACGTTGAATCCGGGGTGAAAGGACAGATGTAAATCTTCAATGATGGCAAAGTTGCTGACAAACAATTCGGCGAGCATGGTGATTAAATGAAGAGTGAGGCATGGATGGCGAGGAGTCACTCAGAACTTAAGACGAGCATAAAATGTGCTGATGGATAGAAGAATCAGTAATGCCGCCATGCCAACGCTGAACAGGGAGTATCCCAGAATGCCCAGGGGAAGCACAACGATGAAAATGCCGACGATCATGGCGAAGTCGCCGATGAGGGGAAAGTTGCGGGCGCGCCGTTTTCCCATTGCTCTGCGCGCCAACTCGGCCACACCGCCCCCCAGCGCTGGCCCCAAAAAGAATGCTGCAAGAAATCCCAAAAAGAGCAAACCGCCCAAGAACATGATGAGCAAGATCGTGACCAATCCCACGAAAAGCCCGCCTACAAATGCCGCCATGACGCCTTTGACAATATCTGCGCTATCAGCAGTGTAAAATTTGTCTTGTAGTTCGCGGACGCAATCGGGGCAACGGTATCCTACGGGCGTGCGAACGGCGCACTCTGTGCAGATTGGCTTGCCGCATTTGTTGCAGCGTAGCACGGTCTCGCGATCGGGGTGGTAGGCGCAGTGCATGACTTCGATTTCTGACTGTTTCCTTTCGGCAATGGCGTCATCCTCTGTCAGGGAGGTCAGGGCGGCTTTGGCCTCTTCATAATAGGGATTGATCTGCAGCGCTTGTTTGAGATAGGCGCGTTTTTCATCTTCGTCGTCCAGCAATGGAATCAACTCCATGATTGTGTTGGCGTCATCTGGCGTCTGCGCCAATACACGTTTGTATAAATTCGTTGCGCGTGCTTTGTCGCCAGTGGCAGCGGCTACTCGGGCTTGTTTTTTCAAGTTGATTCGATCAAGTTCATCCATTGTGTTTGCAGGTTGTGTGAGTGATCTGATGGCTGGGATATGCGTTGCGCCTGAGAGGGATCAGATTGTCCATTGCAGGCGTTCCATCAATGAATTATAAAAATAGTCGCGAGGACCAAACCGAATGAAGCTGGCGACATCTGGGCTGGCCGCGACGATGATCCGGTCTCCATCCTCTAAATTAACGTAAAATTGACCGTCGACGGTTAAGATGGCGCGATGGTCGGTGCGTACACGCAGGGAGATGACGGCGGTGGGGGGCATGACCAAGGGGCGGGCCAGGCTAAGATGTGGAGCGATGGGGATGAGCACCAGGTTGTGGATCTCGGGGGCGAGGATGGGGCCGCCTGCAGCCAGGGCATACGCTGTAGATCCGGTGGGAGTGCTCACAATCACGCCATCGGCAACATAGGTGGTTAGATAGGATTCGTTGACTTCGGTGGTAATGCGCACCACCCGGGCAATGCCGCCACGACTGACTACTACTTCGTTGAGGGCGTCAATGCTTTCGACGATGGCTTTACCATTTCGACGCGTCTCTACCCGTAGCATTAATCTGTGTTCGGTCCAATAATCGCCTTCTAGCAATCGTTTGAGAGCTGATCGCCAGCCATCAGGATTGACTTCGGCCAAGAATCCTAATCTTCCCAAATTGATGCCCAAAATGGGGAGCGAGTAAGAGGCGGCCAGGCGAGCGATGCGTAATAATGTGCCATCTCCTCCTAATGTGACGAGAAGGTCAAGCGTTTCTAGATGGGCGCTAATTTTCTCCACATCCCAACTTGAGCCAAGACACACCTCGACATCGCGCTCGCGTAGCCATTCGACCATCTCGGCGCCCAGGGTTTCGGAAACTGGGATTTTGGGATGAGTGAGAACGCCTACTTTCATAGTTGATGCGTTTGCCTTATTGGTTAATAGTCCAACGACTCTCGAACTACTTCGGTGAATTGTGTGTATTTTTCATCGAAGAAGAGATCGATAGAGCCCGTGGGACCGTGACGATGTTTGGCGACGATAATTTCGGCAATATGGCTGCGCTCACTTTCTTTGTTATATCTTCCTTCACGATAAATAAAGAGCACCAGATCAGCATCTTGCTCGATACTACCACTTTCACGGAGGTCGCTAAGTTGTGGGCGTTTGTCGGATCGGTTTTCCACCTGGCGGCTGAGCTGCGAGAGCGCCACCACAGGCACTTTTAGCTCTCTGGCCAATTGCTTCATGGTTCGAGAGATGAAACTAATTTCTTGGACGCGGTTTTCACTACGTCGCCCGCCGTGCATCAATTGCATGTAGTCCACGATGATCATGTCTAGGCCATGTTCGGCGTAAAGGCGACGGGCCTTGGTGCGCAGCTCGAAGGGGCTAAGCGCCGCTGTGTCATCGATATAAATTCGACAGGTGCGCAATGTATCTGCAGCCGCCTTTAGGCGATCCCATTCCTCTTCGCCGAAAATTTTTCCCAACCGCAAATTTTGAGAGTCCAAATGGGCTTCTTGTGAGAGTAGTCGTTGCACAAGTTGCTCTCGGCTCATTTCGAGGCTGAAAATCGCGATTTGAGAACCATGTTTTTTGGCGGCGTTCAGGGCGATGTTTAGCGCCAGACTGGTTTTACCCATGCCCGGGCGGGCCGCTAGAATGATGAGATCGGATTTCTGAAACCCTCCCAACATGGTATCCAATAAATGAAATCCGGAGGGCACGCCGAGCACTTCCCCCCGTCGCTCATGCAGCTCTTTGATGTCCTCAATCACTCGCGGCACAACATCGGTGATGGAGACTAAGTCCTGTTCCAGACGACGTTCAGCAATGGCGAAAATAAGTTTTTCCGCTTCGTTGACTACATCGCCTACATCTTGGGAGTCGTCATACGCTTTGCGGGCGATGTCCCCTGCCGCTGTAATGAGTTGTCGCAGCGTTGCTTTTTCCTGAACGATCTGGGCATATTGAAAGGCGTTGATGGCGGTGGGCACCGTGTTGACCAGAGATGTGATATAGCCACGTCCGCCCACTTCATCTAACTTATCTCGCCGTTCGAGTTCTTCTGTGACCGTGACAAAGTCAATGGGGTCGCCGTGGTCGAACAATGTGCGGATGACGTCATAGATTTCGCCATGTCGGGCCAGATAGAAATCTTCTGGTCCGACCACATTGGCGACATGGCTGATGACGTCCGGGTCGATGAGCAAGGAGCCCAAGAGGGCTTCTTCAGCTTCAACATTGCGAGGAATTTCTTTATCGGGACCGACGCTCATAATGGGATGGGAGAGTGGAGGGTAGGAAATAAGATGAAATGACGCCTGGATGCTCAGGCGTCGTGATGGTTGTGAGACCGCATAAAACGCGCTTGCGGTGCCGCTGGGGGATGGCCAGGAGGGGATCCGCTAGTCGCTGCTCAGATCGTCCAGGTCCAGTCCCTCGATGAAGTCTGCAAAGGCTCCGAGATCTTCTTCATCCATTTCTTCCGCTTCGGTCGATTCCTCCGGTGGAGCGCCAAAGAGAATTCCCGGCGATAGATCAGCCTCAGGTATGCGCCCCGCATCATCCATGACTTGCTCCATGACATAGATGGGAACTTCGGCCCGTACAGCCAGTGCGATGGCATCGCTCGGGCGGGAGTCGATGCGGATTTCACTTTCGTCCAGATCCAATACGATCTCGGCGTAAAAGATATCGTTCTTCAGTTCATTGACGACAACATACTCCACCTCTGCGCCCAGGGTGGTGATGGTGTTGTATAGTAGGTCGTGAGTCAGGGGGCGATCGACGTGAATCCCTTGCAAGCGCAGCGTGATGGCATCCGCCTCAGGTGCGCCGATCCAAATCGGCAGATAGCGCTGAGAACCGATCTCTCGTAGCACCACCACGCGGTTTTGCGTCATCAAACTAATGCGTACACTGTCGATATTGACTTCAATCATTTTGACCACTCCTTTGAAGGGGGTTACGATCAAATTATATGCTTCTCACATGGATTCGGTCAAGCCCTGACGAGGTGGTGGGCGCGGTTCAAAATTGGGGCGCTTTTCTTTGTAACTACTAACGTACCCGACTTCAATCACCACAAAGGCACAAAGACACGAAGAACACCAAGAATTTCAGAGCTTTTTTGTAGCTGCTAAGGTTGACTCGTCTGCGCCGCTCCGCTCCGCCCGAGGCTAAACCCTCGGGCTATGGGTGCAAAGCC
>CAZYSY010000213.1:0-6134 GCA_964650295.1 uncultured Caldilineales bacterium
ATACCTAACGCAATGAACCTCCTTTTTTGAGTGAATGGAAAGTAAGACCGATTCTGCTTTTAATCTATCTTTCATTATAAGCTTCTCGGAACGCGAATGAATCACCCCGCGGGGTGATTTTTCATCTTCTATTCATTTTTGGGCCACATTTCCCCCACATAGATCAGCTCTTTTGGAGTTCAAGGCGTTGCAGCCGTTGCCCCCTGCGGTGGCTTTGATAAACGATTCTCGTTCACCTCCCGGAGGTGTGAGAAGCTCATAAAGTTCAATGGAGCCAACCTCGCTTGCCAACAGTCATTGTTTCGACGGAGGATCGATTTTCTTACATTTTCGTGTGGCGAGTGTGAGATCGAATCGATTTAGCAACGGTTGTCTTCGGGCGCAAACAGTCACACAACTGCAGTTGCTTTTGGATTTTAGAATGAAGCTGTTATATTTGGAGTTGCTGTTTTTCCGCAGACGTGCATCGGCGTTTCCTCAAGTTTTCTCAAAAAGAGTATTCCCGCTATGATGATCATTGTCGCCAGCGCCAATGGCAGCATTGGCCTCGAAGCTGCAAAATCTGTTTTGCTGCAGGGGGGGTCAGCTCTGGATGCAGTGGAAGCAGGTATTCGTGAGGTGGAGGCCAGTTCTCAGTGTCACACGGTGGGTTACAGTGGATATCCCAACATCTTGGGACGTGTGGAGCTGGACGCCTGTCTCATGGATGGCGCTACATTATGCAGTGGCGCTGTGGGCGCCATCTCGGGCTACAAACATCCCATATCCATTGCCCGCCAGGTGATGGAGCGCCTGCCGCATGTGCTTTTGGTGGGAGAGGGCGCCGCCCGATTTGCCCGGGAGATGGGTTTTCAGCCTGAGGAGCTGCTCACCGATGAGGCGTATCAGGTCTGGAAGCAACGCCTGCAGAAGGATTTTCCTGATTTGAATCTGGAGAGTCTGGAGCGGTTGAACGACCTGTGGCAACGCGTGATCCTCGCCACAGACCCGGAACGGGCGGGCGGTACGGTCAATTTTTTGGTTCGGGATAGGCATGGGAACATTGCGGGTGGGGTGAGCACCAGTGGTTGGGCCTGGAAATATCCGGGCAGACTGGGGGATTCGCCCATTGTGGGGGCGGGCCTGTATGCCGACAATCGTTATGGGGCTGCAGCCTGTACTGGCATGGGCGAAATGGCCATTCAGGCAAGTACGGCTCGCAGTCTGGTGCTTTATCTGAAGTTGGGCATGAGTGTGGAAGAAGCAGGGCGTGAAGCGATGGCGGATCTAAACCATCTTGGCTCCCGCTATTTGGGGCGGATGAATTTCATTCTGATGGATGCAGCGGGCCGCGTGGGGGGATTTAGCACCGCTGAGGGGACGAGCTACGTGTATTGGCGCGAGGGCATGCCCGCGGCAGAGGAGGTTGCCCGCACGGTTATTGCCATCAAACAACAATGGGGATAAAAAAGGCTGCTATTCCACCAGTCCGTTGCGCACCGCCCAAACTGCGGCCTGGGTGCGATCGGAGACGCCCAGCTTCTCGAAGATGTGGCGCACGTGGGTCTTGACGGTGTTGCGGCTAACCACCAGTGTCTCGGCAATGGCGTCATTGTTCAGGCCCAGAGCAATGAGTTTGAGCACTCGCAATTCCTGTTGGGTGAGATCCGCCTGTTGCAAGGCGTCGCCTTCGATCACGGGTGTATGCTCCAGCACCGAATGCAATAATGTGGCGTCGATGACGCGATCTCCCTGGGCCGCGGCTCGCACCACCCGCACAATCTCCTCGGGTTCGGCATCTTTGAGGAGATAACCCGCTGCGCCCGCGGCAATGGCCCGGGAGAGGTATTCGGTGCTGGCGTACACGGTGAGCATCACCACGCTGGTGGCAGGCAACTCCGATTTGATGGCAGTCAGGGCTTGCAGACCATCCATTTCAGGCATACGCACGTCCAGCAGCACCACATCAGGATGCAGCGTTCGAGCCAACATCAGCGCTTCACGGCCTGTGCTTGCCTCTCCCACAACATCCAGTCCGGCAGCAGTGAGCAGGCCACGCAGACCTGCGCGCACCACGCCATGGTCATCAGCAATGATCACGCGAATCGTCGACATCCTCGACAAGCTCTCCTAATTCTTGGGTAAGAGGCAGACGTACATATACGATGACGCCTGCTCCAGGTTGGCTACGAATGGTGCAAACGCCGCCCACCAGCCGCGCCCGCTCTTGCATGGCTACCAACCCCACGTGTCCCAGGTCGGTGTCCACTTTATCCAGGGTGAATCCCGGCCCCCAGTCTTGCACCTGAATCGTAAGTACATCATTCGCCACGCTCATGCGCAGGCTCACACGCTGCCCCTGAGCATATTTATAGGCATTGGTCAAAGATTCTTGCACGATGCGAAAGGCTGCAATTTCAACGTTGGGGGGAATTTCTACATCGCCTATGGCGATATCCATGGAGAACTGCCAGCTTGCGCGCCGGGCCATTGCATTGGCCATTTCGCGCACTGCGGCCTCCAGACCCAGATCATCCAGCAACGTCGGACGCATGCCCTCGATGATGCGGCGACCTTCATTGATGGCCGAGGCCAGCTGGTCCATGCCTTCTTGCAACAATTCATGGGCCGCATTCGGATTTTGCTCCAGCATCACCGCATAATTGCGCATGAGCAGGCGAGTGGCCACCAGGTATTGCAGCAAACCATCATGAATATCATAGGCCACCATGCGTCTCTCTTCTTCCTGAGCGGTCATCAATTCATCCACCAAATGACGCAACTGCTCGCGATGTAGGGCCAACCGTTGATAGAGATCGGCATTTTCAAGGGCGATGGAGCCTTGGGCCATGAGGCTGGAGAGAAGCTTGCAATGCCAGGTGTCCAGCATTTCGGCAGGACGTCCAGCCAGCTCGACAATGGCCTGACGGCGGGTGCTGATACGCAGCGGCGCATAGCAGATGACCCGATCTCCGGTCTTCTGCGTGATCATCTCCCCCACGGCCAACTGCAACGATTGGCGCAACGCTTCTATATCGTAAGGGAGACGTTCAGAACTATCGTTTTGCGCTGTTTGAGCCACCACTTTAGGCAGCGCATCGCCAGCGCCCTCTGCCAGACAAAAGATGGTCACATCTTCCACCGGCAACAGCTCTTGAATCGTTTCGGTGACCAACGAGAGGATTTCATCCCGTTCTACGTGGGAGCTGATCTTCATGCCCAGAGCCTGCAGGCGATCCATCTGCTCAAAATAGCCGCGAGTAAGCCGGGCCATTTCATTAAACGAGACAGTCAGCTGGCCGATCTCATCATTGGACTGTACAGGCAGATGTTCGCTGAAATCGCCCTGGGCCATCTTTTGCACCCCACGTTCCAGAGCCAGCACCGGCTCGGTGAAATTGCGAGCCAGCAAGAAGGTGAGCAGAAAGGCAATAAGGATAGCGGCAATGAGGATCAAACTGGCGGTAAGACGGAAATCGAACAGGGGAGCCAACAATGCCTTCACAGGCTCCACCCGCAAAATCACCCAATAACGCTCAGGATGTTGCAACGCGTAATATACTGGCGTATAGATGAACACCTCGTTATCTGCCACCACATCGCCCGATTGCCCCGAAAGCACTGCCTGACTCACTCCCGGATAATCCTTCTTCACCGATTCGCCCGTGGCCAGATCGCTAGGCCCGCCCCAACGTTTGACTGGATTAGGATGCGCCAGATAATAGCCATCTTGATCTGACATGGCCAGGACGCTTTCTCCTCCTCTAGACGACTGGACGAACTTCAGCAATGCGTTTCCTTCGACGTTGACAACGACCACGCCCCGGAAAACGCTGTGGGTGTAGACAGGCGTCACATAACGAATCACGGGATGCAGGGGACGTTCCAGGTCGCCGTGCTCCCGATTCAGATCTAGCGGTGAGATATAAATATTCCCCGGAGCCTGTCGGGCCCCCTCGATAAAATAATAGCGGTCTGACTTATCTTGCAACTTCTCTGCGGGGACGATGAATGTGTGTCCGCCCCTGGTATCCACCCGGGCCACCTCCTGCCCGCGCTCATCCAGATAACGCACTTGATAATAGGTGGAATGGGCGGAGGAAAAGATCAGAAAATCTTGTTCCACCTGTCGTCGCCAGCGCTCCATGAGCATGACATCATCCCCCGCGGCCGCATCCAGATATTCATGCAGGCTACTGAGATGCGCCAGATAGCGCACATCGCTATTGATGCCATCGAGAAATGTCTCGATTTGCTGGGCTCGTTGCTCTAACTCGTCATGAGTGGAACGAATCACCTCTTCTTTGATGACGTTGCCAGTAAACCAGTTGCCATAGAGTGCGGTTCCCAACAAAGGCGCGAGCACGACCAACATGACCGCCACCAAAAGCTTGGTGCGGATGCTGGTGGAAAGGTGCTGCAAGGAAGGCGTTCGTCTCATAGTGGATGATGGATGTGAAGTCGGGAACAAAATGCGCCGGCTCAATTATGACATAGTTCGGACGCCCGCTAAAACTCGAGCAATTGCCTGGAATCAAGTTCCCTCTGCAACCTGCACGATATTTCCATCGTACAGGAAAGTAAGTAGTGGTCCGAATTTGACCGACGCCATCGGGAGCGACTGGCTCCACTGCACACTCAAAGACGATGGACTGGGGACGACGGACGCTTCACGTCATCAAATCAACGACTTTCGTTGTCCATTGTCCATCGTCAAATAAATCGAAATCGCACCATGGCAACGAAACGGAATACAAACATCAGTCAAAAATAATCGCTACCGAAAAACGAAAGTTGCCCCCGACAGACGCTCGATGGACGTTGGAAGATGCATGGTTCTGCTTGCGCCACTTCGCAGGCGCTGACTGATGAATCGTGCAAGAGCAAGTCAGGGTAGAGGCAACCATAACTTCCTTGACGATCCATTGCCACCATCATTTTTGCTTCAGGAGGCGAAATGACAACTTCCTTCAACCATACGAACATCCCCGACGATCGACAGTTGCCCGAAGGCGAGCGCACTATGGGCAAGCGACTTTTTCGCAGTGATGTGAATAAGATCATTGGCGGCGTCGCTGGCGGCATGGCCGAATACCTGAATACAGACCCCACCATCGTCCGTTTGCTTTGGGTGCTGATCGCACTATTCACTGGCGGGGCGGTCATCTGGGTGTATCTGGCGCTTTGGCTCTTTTTGCCTGTGGGAGACAATAGCCGGGGAAAAGTCTCTGATTCGGCCATCCAGTTGGATGAAAGAAGCATGGGCGTGATCGCCTGGATACTCATTGCGGTGGGCGTGTTGTGGCTGCTTTCAAACCTGGGCATTCTCCCCGTTATTACCCATAGCCTGGGCGGCGTTATGCATCTATTGGGATTGGTGTTCTGGCCGTTGGTGCTGTTGGCTGGAGGCTGGCTGCTGCTTAGCAAGTTAGGCCATACCCAATCTATCTCTCAGAAGGTGAAACAAGGCATCCCCGAAGGAGACTCAGTCAAAGAAAGCGTACGTAGCAGCTATCGAACCGTGCGTGAGAGAACGCCATTAAAACGAAGTACAGACGATCGGATGTTGCTGGGCGTGTGTGCGGGCATTGCCAACTGGCTCAACATCGACCCCGCGGTCGTGCGGATATTGTGGGCGCTTTTCAGTCTGGCCAGCCTGGGCACGGGCGTGGTGTTGTACGTCATTCTGGCCATCATTATGCCAGAAGCTGAAGGCAGCGACGCCATCGAAACTGTCGAAGGCGAGGTGTTGGACCCGGTCACGACGCCTACATCCGTAGAATAGGCGCTAACCGAACCATAGACATCCTAGGAAACAAGGCGACACGCCTTCCGGTTTGGAATTCAGAAACGTACTGCAGAGCAATTAAGTAGATACACATTTGAAATGAGAAAAGTGGTGCGCATTTTGGCGAACTTGGACGAAGATTGACGACTATAGATGATGGTTCGTTTTATCATCTCATCGTCTATGGCCAAGTCGGAAACGCAGGTTGCCTCATTCAGAGCTATTGACTAGTACTCAGTCAAATGTGGTTTGATGGAAATCCTCTTGTGGCCGTGGCCTTTACCATCGAGTAAACTCAGACTCTCCAGGCGCTTTGCGCCAGCGGTCGACCTCCGTCGACCGTCTCTGGTTGGTGAAGGGACGGCGT
>CAZYSY010000214.1:0-8484 GCA_964650295.1 uncultured Caldilineales bacterium
AACTACTAACGTACCCGACTTCAATCACCACAAAGGCGCAAAGACACTAAGAACACCAAGAATTTCAAAGCTTTTTCTTTCCTTCGTGCCTTTGTGGCTTCGTGTCTTCGTGGTTTCTAGCCGGGCTACCTTAGTAGTAACCCTTTCGAAAGCATTATAGCAGTTTCGGCAAAGGATGGTATAATCATTTACAGTCAAAATACCGGTGATTTTCCTCTTTCCACTAACCAGGGAGTATCTGATGAGTGACCAATTCCCCCGCAATGATTCTTTTCCTGATGACGCATTCGAAGATGATGGCTTCGACCTAGAGGAAGAAGCCGTTCCTGAAATCGCCACCAATGAAGAGGGGTATGATCCCTATGATGATTCTGATTGGGAGGATGCAGAGATCGACCCGCTGGTAAGCGATGATTTTGAGGAGGAAACTGTAGAGTACAACGAGGATGCGAACGTTAGCGCTTCGTTTTACGAGCCGCCAGAGCCGCCACTTTCCGATGATGAGCTTACGCATGCTGAGGGCATTGAGAGCGATGGTAATTGGTTCAAAGACAATTGGTGGAGGCTGGCAATTGTCGCTGTTTTGGTGGCGTTGATCATCTTTTTACTGGCCCGATCCTGCGGTGGGGCTAAATCAAAGCCCATGCCCACAATGATGCCATCTCCCACACATGTTTTACTTCCCACCTTTACGCCAACGCCCCAGACCGTTTTGCTGCCTACCACTGAGCTGAACACTGGCGCGCAAGCCACGCCAGCTTCCAATGGTGAAACCGTATCTGTCACGGTGGCGCCGGCACCCACCAGCGTTGCCCCTGCAACAGGCGGCAAGTTTACCATCAACCAGGTGGTCATTGTAACTGGCACGGGCAAAGACAAACTCTCCTTCAGGGCTGGGCCAGGTAAAAACTACGCTCGTCTTAGTGTTATCGGCGATGGTACCGAACTTACCATTATTGGCGGTCCGGAGCAGGGTGATGGACTCACCTGGTGGCGGCTTAAAACCAAGAAAGGTCTGGTTGGCTGGGCTGTGGAGGATTATCTCAAGCCAACACAATAATGACGCCCATCACATCGGCGCGGTTGGCGAATGTCGTTGTTCCTGTTACCATTTCACTCATCATCCACAAATGGCTCCTCCTGATGTCGTAAAACGCGTCGAGCAACTGCGACGCTTAATCAACTACCACAGCTATCGTTACTATGTTCTTGCCAAGCCGGAGATCTCTGACGAGGAATATGACTTGCTCTTTCGTGAGTTACAACGGCTGGAAGAACAATATCCTGAGCTGATCACGCCTGATTCGCCAACTCAGCGCGTGGGCGCGCCGCCGGCAGAGGGATTTGCCAAGGTGCGTCATCCCGCGCCGATGCTCTCGCTGGGCAATGTCACCAGCCCCGAAGAATTACGGGCATGGAAGGATCGCTATGAGAAGCTGCTGCCGGCAGGCGCCACAGTCAGTTGGGTGGTGGAACCGAAAATCGATGGTCTGACTGTGGTGTTGCATTATGAGAACGGGATTTTCACCTTGGGCGCAACCCGGGGCGATGGCGTGGTGGGGGAAGACATCACCAACAACTTACGTACGATTCGCAGTCTGCCGTTACGCATCCCTCTTACGGATGAAGGCCCGCCCGCGCCACCACGTCTGGTGGTGCGGGGTGAGGCCTACATAAGCAAGGCGGAGTTTCGGAGATTCCAGGAGGAGCAGGCGAAATTGGGTAACACATTTGTCAGCCCTCGTAATACTGCCGCAGGCGCTTTGCGAAACCTCGATCCAAGCGTGACCGCTTCTCGTCCATTGGATGTGTGGGTGTATCACATCGTGGTTATCGAAGGCGCAACTGGTCCATCCACCCAGTGGGAGACGCTGCATTACCTGCGAGATTTAGGCTTTCCAGTTGCCATTGAATACTGCCGTTTGTTCACTGATTTCGATGCGTTGGTGGATTATTGTGTGGGCTGGGAGGATGAGAAAGACCATCTTCCCTTTGAGGTGGATGGTTTGGTCATCAAAATCAACGAATTGGCGATGCATGATGTGTTGGGTTATGTGGGTAAAGATCCTCGTTGGGCGGTCGCCTACAAATATCCCGCGGCCGAGGCCATGACCAGACTTTTGGATATCGTGGTTGAGGTGGGGCGCACCGGCGTGCTCACTCCTCGCGCCGTGCTCGAACCAGTCTACTTGGCGGGGGCCACCATCAGTTCGGCCACCTTGCATAATGCAGATTACATCAAAGAAAAGGATATTCGTATCGGTGACATGGTCATCATCCGCCGTGCTGGTGAAGTCATTCCCCAGGTGGTAGGACCGGTGAAAGCTTTGCGCACCGGGGATGAGCAAGTGTGGCACATGCCTGAACGTTGTCCCTCTTGCGGCGAACCTGTGGTGCGTTACCCTGGAGAAGTGGCTTACTATTGTGAGAACACCGCCTGCCCAGCGCAAATCGTACGGCGTGTCGAGTTTTTTGTTTCCCGTCCAGCTATGGATATTGAAGGTTTTGGCCCGCGGCAGGCTAGGCTTTTTTATGAGAAGGGGTTCATCAAGGAGATTGCAGATATTTATATGTTGAAGGAGTACCGTCAAGAACTTTTAGCTCTGGAAGGCTACGGCGAAAAAAAAGTAAACAATCTCCTCAGCGCTATCGAAGCTTCCAAACGGCAGCCGGCTACTCGAGTGTTGACAGGCTTAGGTATTCGTTTCGTAGGGGCTATCACAGCAGAGCTACTGTTGAATCACTTCCGCTCTATTGACGCGTTAGCCCGGGCTTCGATAGAAGACTTGGCTGCATTGGATGGTATTGGCCCGCGAATTGCCGAATCGGTCCACGCCTGGTTTTCACATCCCGCCAATCAACGCACTGTCCAGCGTTTGCGCAATTATGGTTTACAATTGGCCTTGCCTACGGAGACAAAACCGGTCGAAGCGCTTCCCCTGGCCGGCAAGACATTTGTGCTTACGGGCGCTCTGCCCACCTGGACGCGGCAAGAGGCTGTTGAGCTTATCAAACGCTATGGGGGCAAGGTATCTAGCTCTGTTTCTCGCAAAACTGATTTTGTGTTGGCCGGTGAAAATCCTGGCTCCAAACTTCAAAAAGCACAACAGTTAGGCGTTCCGATTATCTCAGAAGAGGATCTCAAACAAATGATTCATCTTCAGAAATGATTTCCCTCGTCCCACAAGCTGACGAGCATGGGCGAAAATTGTCCGAAGGGGACGAAACCAGTATCTCTCTTCGTCCATTTTCGTCCTATCGTCCCTTCGTCGGTTTGTGGGATGGCAGATCAAATCATCAACGCCCGCTTTTTAGAGCAGAAAAGTCGCACATCAGGTATACAACCTCATTATTTCCATTCACTTTATATCGGAGGTCTTCATGGATTGGCTGAGTTTTTTCATCGGCGTTCTTTTTGGCTGGATCATCGAGTGGCTCATTGATCATTTCTTCTTGGAACCGCGCCGCGTGGCAAGATGGCAAGAGCGGTGTAATATTCTGCAGGCGCAAAATGCTGCCTTGAAAACTGAAAACACTCGTATACAAGAGTTACAAAACGAGATTGACGAGTTGCGTGGTCGTTTGCAGGCGTATGAATCTGAACGACAGGAGATGGCGCAAGAGATTGAAAGCTTGAGCGTTTCGCTGGCGGATGCCAAGCATAAGTTGGAATTGGCGTCGGGCTACGCTGATATGGGCGAAGAAGTGGGGGATGATGGTATTTCTGAGTTTGGATTTGCTGCTCCTGAGGTGGATATGCCCGAAACTGTCACGCCCGAAGTGGGGTTGAAAGCGCCAGACATCGAGGTGGAAGCGCCTGAGGTGGAGGGTGACGAATTCGATATGGAAGTCGATGCAACGGCTTTGACCGCCAGCGTGGTCGTCCGTGGTGAGAGCCATGAGATCGCCAAGGAGCCCTTGCAGCCCGATGACCTACGCATCATTGAAGGTATTGGCCCAAAAATCGCCCAACTCCTAAATGATGCTGGCATCTTCACCTTTGCCCAACTTGCCGAGGCCGATGTCGATACTTTGCGCCAGATTTTGGCCAATGCAGGTTCTCGCTTCCGCTTGGCCAGTCCCGAAACCTGGCCCGAACAGGCCCGACTGGCTGCCAACGGCGCCTGGGATGCACTGGAGTCCTTGCAAGAGAATTTGAAAGGCGGCAGACGGGCCTCATAAGGCTCAGCGTCTGCCATCCTTGTGGCACCCATATCCAACTACTGTGTGGATCGACGATAGGCGAAGGAGGAAAAGTGCCGCCCTTCGCCTATCGTTTCTCATTGATTCGAGAGGGAAATCTTCCATGCCCGGCCTGAATCGGGATGTACCTGGGCCCATTCGGCCACGCGCCGCCCCACCAGCCACAAGATGCGTCCTTTTGCATCAACCAATAACGGCCATCGCACCCGCTCGGATCGGGGGATTTTATGCGTATTCATCAAATCTTTGATGGACTTTTCCGCGCCCAGTCCCAGTGGTCGCATTTTGTCTCCGGGATGGCGTGGCCGCACCGTTAGCGGTTGGGGAATATCGATGGGCAGCCAGATGGTGTCATTGGTCGGAGGGGCTATTTGCCAGGGAGTCGCACCCGGCGCCCAATCCTCTTGCCGGGCCACCAATCGCCATCGTGATCCCAGCGTTACTTCGCCTGGAAGCTGCAATTGCTGTTCCGCGGGAATCTGCGGCGCTTCGACAGGGATGAAGTGTGATTCCTGAACATCCAACCATTGGTAAGATAGCCACGCTTCCAAGCCTGCCGTTAGGGTATATGGGCCGCCGCTGGCTTGTTGCGGTTTTGCCGCCAATAGCTCCAACACCTGTTCTGTATGCTCCCAACTGATATTGCGATGTTCTGGGCGGAGCGTTATTATGGCGCGTCGCAACAAGGCACGCTGATCCCCGCGGGGCAATTTGCGGAAGGGACATAGCTGCAATCGCACTCTTCCTGGCTCCTGGCGCACCAATTCTGCCCACAACGCGTCCCGATGCATTTGCAAAACCTGATAATCTCCTTGCAAGACAAAGGCTGTGCGGGTCAACACCTGATTAAGATTAGGGTTGATCGCTTTGAGTTGTGGGATGATTTGATGGCGCAGCCGGTTGCGGAAATACGTGGCGTCAAGATTGGAAACATCCCAGCGGGGTTCGAGCGCGTTCTCTTGACAATAGGATAATATTTCTTGACGCGAGAAAAGCAGCATCGGACGCACGAGCTGGATGCCCGAGAAGTCCCACGCTTCGTCTTGATGTGCGGCTCGGGCCACTGATAGGTGCAATCCTTCCAGGGCTACGCTAGGAGACATGCCACGTAGGCCAGCAAGCCCGCTACCGCGTAACAAATGCATGAGCATTGTCTCGACCTGATCGTCAGCGTGGTGGCCAACGACAACAACGGGGGCGCACAAACGCTGGGCAACGCGTCCCAAGAAGGCATATCGGGCTTGACGGGCAGCCTCTTCAATAGAGATGCCGGGGTGGGTGGCCAAGGCTTGTACATCCTCTTGTTCCACTGTGCAACCCAGTTCCCAAGCTGCGGCCAGTTCGGCCACGAAGTGCGCCTCGGCCTCGGCTTCGGGCCTGAGCCCATGGTTGAGGTGGGCTACATGCAGTTGCCACCCCCATTTGGGCGCAAGGCGTCGTAGGGCATGAAGCAACGCCAGTGAGTCAGGGCCGCCACTCACGCCAACAATGACGCGGGCGTGGCGGGGAATCAGATCATGCCGTTGGATGAAATCGCGTAGCAACACTGGTAAATTCATGATCGTATTATACCATGCCCCTGGCGCGAAATAATCCTTAACTGGGACAAGCCGGAACCAAGAAGGCATCTCCCGCGAAGAGGCTGAATCGTAAAAAACAACACCTCGCATTCGTCGGCTGGTTTAGCGGAGATTGCTTGATCTGCTCCGTTAATGAGCGATAAAAATAGCACTTTGGGTCTGAACTTCTTGTCTACCATTTAGTTTGGGCAAATGTCCAGCTTTTGGGTATCATGGGTTTGTTATGTCTGTCCAACCCACTCCATCCCCCCAAGACGATTCTGACGCCCGCAAATGGGGATATTTCTTGCTGGGATTGCTCACTGCGTTGGTGGTTTTCACTCTTGGGGTAGGATCGATGCGCATTTATGAAGCGAGAAATGGAGCGGCTTTGACCATCCTCCCATCTGGTGATAAACAGGAAGATGAACCAGTGGATACGGCGTTGCTCGATGAGGCATGGCGTATCATCAGGGAAGACTATTACGGGCCATTGCCATCCAAACAAAAACGGACCTATGGGGCAATCAAGGGCAGTGTGCAATCTTTGGATGACCCATACACTTATTTCATCGAGCCGGAGCCAGCTGTGCGAGAGCAGGAGAGGCTGCAGGGGAAGTTTGGTGGTATTGGCGCGTATCTTGTTTTAGACGAGCAGGGGCGGGTGGTGTTGGAGCCCATGGTGGATCGGCCCGCACAAAAGGCGGGCATCCTCAAAGGCGATATATTGATTGCAGTGGATGGACACGACATCGCAACCCCAGCTGATTTGAACGCCGTGACCGATATTATTCGTGGTGAAGTGGGATCGAATGTCACGCTAACGGTGCAACGGGGGGCGTCGCAGCTAGATATCGTGGTGAAGCGAGCCGAGATTGAATTGCCCAGCGTCACTTGGCGATCGCTAGAAGAAGCGCCGCAAATTGGCTATATCCGCATCGAGCGTTTTAGTGTTCTCACCGATCGCGAATTCAGCCAGGCTATGGGTGAATTGGCTGCAGCTGACGCCGACATAGGGCTGGTGATTGATTTGCGCGGCAATCCTGGGGGACTTGTGGACGCCGCCGTGGCGGTGGCCGATCATTTTCTTGCTGGTGGTGTAGTGCTCATCGAGCGCTATGCCGATGGCAGTGAAAAACGATGTGAAGCTAAGAACCACACCACCATCCCCCAAGATACCCCTGTCGTTGTATTGGTTGATGGCAATACTGCCAGCGCCGCTGAGATTTTGGCTGGAGCGATGCAAGATCGAAGGCGGGCGACTTTGGTGGGGGAGAAAACTTATGGCAAGGGGTCTATCCAGCGCATCCACCGATTGAGTGATGGCAGCGCCATTCACGTTACATTTGCCAAGTGGTTCACGCCAAACAATCGGGCCATTGATGGTCATGGCTTGGAACCAGATATTACGGTCGCTTCCAATCCCGATTATGACTCCTATTTGAAAAAAGCTTTGGCGTTGCTCTCAGGCGATGAATGACCCTGCCATCATGTCAATTGCCTCCTGTGCGTCTTTTTGAACTCAAGAGTATCTCATGTCGGCTGAAACAATCTATTGACTTTTCTCAAGCATTCCCCTTTATCTATTAATTATGCCCAAACCCATTTTCGATCCAAACGACTTGCCCGATATCCCACTGGAGGATCGTGGTTATGGTTATGGCGTTGGCACCGAGTTGTTTCTGGTGCGTCATGGCCAATCGATGAGTAATGTTTACCAGAATCTTCTTTCGTATGATCCCAACCTCACTGCATTGGGATGGGCGCAAGCGTTGCGGGTGGGAGAGTATATGGCGCAGGCGTTTCCTGTCGATGCTGTGATTTGTTCGCCTTTACGGCGGGCGCATAGCACTGCTCTTGCCATCGCCCAAGCTCAATCGCTAGAGATTATCCAGATGGCTGGACTCGAGGAGTTTAGCGCCGCATTTTACGATGAGATGCCGTTGAATCATCCCACCAGACCCTGGTGGGGCCGCACAGATTGGACGCCCACCCGAGAGTTTGCTCCCAGCTTTACTGCTTTTCGCAACCGCGTGTTGGCTGCTTTGTCGGAAATTTTGGAGACCTGGGCGGGCAAGCGCATTTGTGTGGTTAGTCATGGAGGCACTATGGGGGTAATTACTGCCGCGATGGTTGGTTCGTCGCAGCTTTCGGTATGGCAAGACAATACGGGCGTTAGCCATTTTTTGTGGCCCGAATGGAGAAGGTGGATGGTAATGTTCATCAATCGGCGAGAGCATTTGATAGATTTAAATGAGGTTGATTATCCTCATCCACCCGAAGCTGAATCGACGCCTGATGGCTTTTATCGCGTCCCGCCAGGGTTGATCGATTCTTGGACAAGTTTACCTACCCATCCCTCCTTGTTATTCTTGAGCAATACATTACGACGCTCCGACCGTATACTTTTCATCCAACCGCCCGATCCAACCACGCCGTTGCGCATTGCGGTGCGCTCCAAGGGGGCGGTGATCCTCAGCGATGATTTACAGCTGCTGGAGGCTGGAGAGCTGCGGCGGGCTGTACTCAACGCCAATCATATCCGTTACCAATATCTATTTTTACCTTTGCCTTATTCAGACGATTATTTCGACTATGTGGTGGTTCCCGAAAATTGTCATCAAGTGCAAGAGACGGAAATCATGCGAGTGGCAAAAACAGCTTCGAGAGTTATCCGTTATTCGCACATTACAAAATAACCATTCTACTGAGATTGTGGGGG
>CAZYSY010000215.1:0-18349 GCA_964650295.1 uncultured Caldilineales bacterium
TTTTCGGCGCTGGCCGCGTCTGTGGCCGTGGCCCTGCTCTACCTGGTGGCCCGCCGCCTGGGCGCCAGCGAACTCCCCGCCATCGCCGCGGCCCTGCTGCTGGCCGCGAGTCCGGTGTGGTGGTCTCAGGCCACCATCGCCGAGGTGTACGCGTTCCAGGGAGCCATTACCCTGTTCATCCTCTACGCGTTTCTGCGTTGGGGTGAGGACATCTCCGCCGGATTACGAATCCGGCAGGAAAGCGCTGGCTCTGAGGATGGATTCACAATCCATCCGGCCGGTGAAAAGTGGTTGGTGTGGGGCGCACTGGGGATCGGGATGGGGCTGGCGCATCATCGCCTGACTTTCTTGCTGCTGCCGGGCCTGCTGGTTTACATCCTGTGGATCGATAAAAGCCTGCTCACCAGCCCCCGCCGCTGGATCAAACCCCTCATCGCGCTGGCGTTGCCCCTGCTGACCTACACTCTGCTGCCCTTGCGGGCGCATGTGGGGTCGTTGGATGGCAGTTATCAAACCATTGGCTTTTGGGGCTGGATTGCGGGCGGGGGTTACGGCTCCGCCTTCATCCTGGACAACCCCTTCAACATCGACCGCCCGGTCACCCACCTGCTCACCCTGGCCCGGGTTCAGTTCGGATGGTTGGGCATCACCATGATCTTGCTCTCCCTGCCCTGGTGGATCAAGCATCCCTCGCGGGCGGCGCTGCTGGCCCTCATCGCCCTGGCCGATCTGGGTTTTGCGGCCATCTACAAAGTGCAGGACATCGAGGTGTTTCTCATCCCCCTGTTCATCGTGATGGCGTTGTGGATAGCGCTGGGGTTGGATGTCATCTGGCGGGGCGTGCAGACGCTGACGCCCGATGCGCCCGACGCCAAAGCCGACCGTCGGTTTATGAAGCTGGGCCTGGCCGCGGTCGCGCTCCTCATCCTCACCTGGCCCGCGGTGACCCTGGCCGCCAACTGGGAGGAACAGGATCGCAGCCAGCCCCCCGCGCGGGCCTGGGGCGTGCACGATTACGGCATCGATCTGCTGGAAAGCGCGGGCCCCGAGGGGCGGGTCATCGGTCTGCTGGGCGAGATGACCCTGATGCGCTATTTTCAGTACGACCGGGAGCTGGGGCTGGGCGTGCAAACCCTGGCCGCAGATCGGGATGACGATCGCATGGCGGCCATCGTCCAGAGCCTGGCCGATGGCATGGCCACCTACACCACCCGCCCCCTCAACGGCCTGCCCGAGCGCTACGCGCTCAGCGCTGCGGGCCCGCTGATCCGCGTCTGGCCCGAAAGCCCGCAACTTCCGCCGCCCGAACACGAGCTAAACCAACGCCTGCTGCCCGAAGTGTCGCTGGTCGGCTGGCAGACGATTTTGCGGCAGCCGCGCAGCGGGCCATCACTAAGGGTGATGCTGTGGTGGCGGGCCGAGGAAACCCCGCGCGATTTCAAAATCTCCGCCCGGCTCCTGAACCCAGACGGCAGTCTCATCGTCCAGCAAGACGCCTGGCCCGTGCACAACGCCTATCCCCCTGCGCTCTGGCGGGCGGGCGAGACCGTGCTGGATGGCTACGATCTGGCGCTGGCGGAACTCCCCGCCACCGAAAACACCCTGCTCATCATCCTCTACAACCCCGCCGACGGCGCAGAGTTCGCCCGCTGGCAGACCACATTGCCGTCGATGCAATAGCGATACGAACCTTTCTGCGCTCTGTTAACGGGCTGCAGACTCGCCTGGGAGCGTTTCCCCCTATCTTCCTGCTTCTCAGCCAGGTCTGTGACCCGGCGACGCTAACTGCGCCTTCGCGTGAGATAAATACCAGAACAACGAGGTCATCCCAATGCCCATCTACGAATATCAATGTCTTGACTGCGGCCGCACATTCTCCAGACTCTCCCGCAGCGTGCAGAGCTCGGAGGAAAGCCCGGCCATCCCCTGCCCCGAATGCGGCAGCGAGAACACCCAACGCATCGTCTCCAATGTGGCGGTGCTGGATGGGCTGGGCGGACTGACGCCGGGCGAGCGGGTCGCAGAAAACAGGATGTACGAGAAGCAGGCCAGCATCCTGCCCAAGTCGAAGATCGATGAATATCGCAAGGCGAAGAAAGGCGAGTGATCAGTTATCAGTATTCAGTATTCAGTGTTCAGTATTCAAGTCGCTTTACTTCTTTCGTGCTTGGCGTCTTGGCGACTTTGCGTGAGACCTGGTTTTCTGCGATGGAGGTCGCCGCGTGAAGGCCAAGTATCGCATCGGCTTTCCCGCGGTGGTGCTGTTGGCGTTCGGGCTGCGGGTCTATCGGCTGGGCGTCGATAGCCTGTGGTACGACGAGACGGTGAGCGCGCTGCTGGCCCGCAAGCCTCTGGCCGAGATGTGGGCCCACACCGCCCGCGACATCCACCCGCCCCTCTACTACGCTCTGCTGCATTTCTGGCAGATGCTGGCGGGCGGCAGCGAATTCAGCCTGGCCTTCTTCTCCCTCTGGTTCGGAGTGGCGGGCGTGGCCATGGTCGCGTATCTGGGATGGCGGCTGTTCAGCCTGCGGGTGGGTTTTTTGGCCGCGCTGCTGATGGCCATCAATCCGTTCAGCATCTGGTACGCGCAGGAAGTGCGGATGTACACCCTGGGCGTATTCCTGACGCTGCTGTTGCTGAAATTCACGCTGGATTTTCTGGAGATAGACCGGGGACCGAGGACGGAGGGCGAAAGTCAAAACGCCTCTTCCGGAGGCCATCGCCAACGCAGAAGCCTCATCAGCCTGGCGATTGTGTCTGCATTGATGCTGTGGACCCTGTACTACACCGCGTTCACCCTCATCGCCCTGAATCTGGCGATGATCGCGTGGCTGTGGTTCAAGGCCCGGCGCAAACTCTGGCCCTGGCTGGCCGCGCAGGTCGCAGCCCTGCTCCTCTACCTGCCCTGGCTGCCCCACGCGCTGCGGCAGGCCCTGAATCCGCCGGTGCCGCCCTGGCGCGAGCCCGTGGGCCTGGGCGATCTGCTGCTGACCATCGGGCGGGAGGGTTCGACCGCGCTGACGCTGGGGCAATCCATCAATCCGGCCAGCTGGTGGCTGCTGGGCGTGGCCGCACTGGGCGTGGCATTGCTGGCCTTCCGGGCGCGCACGAACCCCCGCAACAGGTTGGGAAATCCGTGGACTGCGGGCCTGTTGTGGGCGCTGCTGCTGGGACCGGTGATCCTCATCATCCTCATCTCCCAACTGCTGACGCCCCTCTACCACGTGCGTTATCTCAATCTGTACAGCGGCACGTTTCCGATTTTGCTGGCCGCGGGCCTGGTGACCCTGGCGCGGCAATGTCTGTGTCACCGTAACGAAATTGACGTAAAAGCATCTACCGGGATTGGTGAAGATGACGGAGGACCGAAGACGGAGGACGGAGATGCTACTGTGCCCGGACGGTCCCCGGTCCCCGGTACCCGGTCTGACCAGGAAGATAGCGCCTCCATCAAAAGAGACTTTGGATTTTTCCTGGCCGGGGTGTTTTTCTTCCTGCTGCTGGCAGGCGCGGCCATCAGTCTGAAAAATTATCACGTCCGGCGCTTCGAGTATGAGGCTGCGGACGATCTGCGGAGTGCGGTGGCGGCCATCGATGCTCATCTGGGCCCACGCGACGCGGTGCTCATCAACGCTGGCTATCTCTATCCCGCCTTCGAGATTTACTGGCCCGACGCCATCGGCTGGATGGGCCGGCTCAGCGAATATCCCCCCGAGGCCGCGGGCGATGGGCCCGTGGTGGTGCAGACCGGCTTCGTGGATGGCGACCCCGATATCGGCTGGGGCGATGCGGCCAGCGATTTCTACGCCATCAGCCGGGAGGAGACCGAGGCCCGTTTGCAGCAGCTCTTCGAGGAGCACAACACAGTGTGGCTGCTGCGGGGCTACGACACGGTCAACGACCCCGAGGGCGTCATCCGGGCGTGGTTGGAGGCCCACGGCGAGCTGATCTACGACCAGGTGTTTCCGGGCCTGACCTATGCGCGGGTGCAGGGCTGGCGCACCGCGCCCGTGCGGGAGGGCAAGCCTCTGCTGCCGCCCAAAACGCCCCTGACCGCGGCGTTCGAGGATGGCATCCGCCTCATCGGCTACGATATGACGCCCGCGGCCCCTGCGCCCGACAGCACCCTGCGCCTGACCCTCTACTGGCAGGCCCAGGCCGCGCCCTCCCGCTCCTACAAGGCCTTTGTGCACTGGCTGACCGCAGACTGGCGGAAGATCGCACAGGATGATGAGCTGCCGGGCCTGGGCGCATTGCCCACCGACGGCTGGCGGGTGGGCCAGGTGGTGGAGACCAGCTTCGTGCTGCACCCGCCCGCGGGCCTGGATTCGGGCGCTTATCGCCTCGTCACCGGCTTTTACGACGCGGCCACGGGCGCGGGCCTGTCCCTGACTGATGGCGGGGACAAAGTGACGTTGTGGGAAGCGAAGTAAAATGCCAAAGTGAATTCAAACTGCTAAGGTTGACTCGTCTGCGCCGCTCCGCCCGAGGCTAAACCCTCGGGCTACGGGTGCAAATCCCCACTGGGGCTCAGCCGTGCAGCCCAGAGGGCTTGGCAAGGGTAGCCCGGAAGTTCAGCTCCGGGCGAAAAAACAGGCCGAAGCCAGGTACGTAAGCAGTTACAAGTGAATTCAAACTGCCCCTGTACCTGCGACATTGTGGGTTGGGGCGTTTTCTAAGATCGTTTTCTGGCGCTGATCACCACCGGCAGGCGGAATAACGCCCGATCAGTTTTCCGGCCAGTCCGCGCCGTCGTAGTAACGCGTGCCCTGATGCCCGCGGCGGGGGATAGGCTCATCCAGCCATTCGCCCGGACATTCCACCATCACCAGGGTGCGGGGTCGCCCTGATTTGGGATTGACGTGTCCCGGAATCAACTCTTTGATGCGCAGCCGCCCAACGATGTGGTGATCGAAAATGGTGTACACGTAGTCCCCCGGCTTCACTTTGGGATTATTACCCGCCATATGAAATTCATATTCGCTGATGCTGCCATCGTACAGCCGCCTGACAGCAGCCATTCCCTCTTTCTTGGGGATGGTCTTGGTCATGCCAAAACTCATTGCGCCTCCTGTCAGGATCGACTGTCCAGCGGCCCGGCAAAGGGCGCTTCCTCGCCATTGGGAAGAAGCTCCTGCACGCGCAGTTCCGCCTTGTCTAGCAGCTCATTGCAGTAAGCGGCCAGCTTCATCCCCTGCTCGTAACGGGCCAGGCTCTCTTCCAGGCTGCCATCGCCCCGTTCCAGCTCCTCCACCAGCGTTTGCAATTGCGCCAGGGCCTGTTCGAATGTGAGGTCAGAGAAATCGGTTTGGGTCATAGGGTTTTCGGTACAAGAGGTAGATGGCGGTTTGTTTATTGGGTATTACGTATTGCGTGAAAATCTTACGGAATACGTAATACGGACTACGCAATATACTCAGGCAGATTGGAGGCCGGGCAGAACGCTTCTGTCTCCCGTCTCCTTCCTTCTCCATCATATCAAACACTGAGGGTTGTGCCCAAAGGCAGGTCGGGAGAGAGAAGATGCTGTTGCAGGCGGCCCGGCGTCTCGCCCGAAATGAGATGCACGCGCAGGTTCGGATGCTGCTGAATCAACGCTGCCATCTCCCGAATCTTGCCCGCCATCCCCCCGGTCACATCCACGCCGTGGGAGCCGCCCAGCGCCGCATCCAGCGCATCCAGATCGTGCAGATGGATGGCCGGGATGGGGCGGGCGTCGGGATGGCGCAGGGGATCGGCATCGAACACGCCGTCCACCACGCCGACCAGGGTGAGATGGTCGGGCGGCAGGTCGCGGCCCAGTGCGGACAGCACTTCCTCGGTGGAGACGATGGTGCCGCCGCGAGTTTCGTCGAAGGCGACATCGCCGAAAAGCAGGGGGATGAGACCGCTTTTCAGCACGCGTTGCACGGGTTCGCTCTGAAAAGTGGTGATGCGCCCGTCCTGGCATCGGGCCAGGGCCGACGGGGGCAGACTGATGACCGGCAGGCCCGCGCGCAACAGTGCGGCCAGCACCAGACGATTCAACTGCCCGGCGATGTAGCCAGTTTCGGCGAAGCCCTGCCAGCCCGCGGCGTCGGCTACGCCCTCGCGGGTGTGATAGCGCTGCCCCACCACGTGCCCGTAGCTACCGCTGCCATGGGAGATAATCCACTGACGATGAGGATCGGCCTGCCAGGCGACCGCGATCTCCCGGGCCAAACGGGCGATGACCAGTGGCCGCGGCGTCAGGGGGCGATTTTTGTTGGTGATGAGGCTGCCGCCCAGCTTGATGAAATGTCGCATCGTGGGGAGTTGGGAACGTTGTTATTGCCCGGTGCGCAGTTCAGGGTACAGACGCCGGTAGTGGTTGGCCTGCACAGTGATGGTGCGCACGTAGTGCTGCGTTTCGCGGAAAGAGATGAGCTCGACAAAGAGATCGGGGTTGCCTTCGGCCAATTCCCACCAGAAGGAGGCGTTGCCAGGCCCGGCGTTGTAGGCCGCCAACGCCTGGAATACGTCACCACCGGTGCGTTTCAGCTCCTGGCTGAGGATGTACGCGCCCATATAGATGCTGATGGTGGGACGTAGCAGGTCAGAGACCTGGAAGTCGGTCATCGCCAGCTGGCTGGCTGCCGATTGACCTGTGGTGGGCATGATCTGTGTCAGCCCCATCGCGCCCACATAGCTGGATGCGGATGCCCAGAACAGGGATTCCTGGCGGATGAGTGCGTAGAACAGCGCCGGATCGATCTGAAAATGATCGGCTGAGGCCAGCACCAGGTCCTCATAGGGTGTGGGGTAGATCAGTTCCTGCACGTAACGGGGCGTTTCCATCAAAGATTGCCCGGAAAGGGCCACCAGTTGACTGGCTGCCCGCACGGAGGTATCGTAGTAGTGTAATTCCTGGGCAAACAGCGCCACTTGCAGCAACTTGACCGGATCATCCTTCCATTTCCGGCGTAGCGCTTCCAACTCGCGGTGGGCCTGCGCTTCCTCGCCTACCCGATGCAACGCCTCGATACGTTTGAACTCGGGCGGGACCTGATCGAAGACCACGACATCCTGCCCGGCCATCGCTGCGGCCCAGGCTTTGGCTTCCTGCAAATCGCCCGCAGAATCGGGAACAGGCGTGGGCGTGGGGGCGATGCTCGCTTTCTGCAACTCCTGCCGGGCGCGCACACCGTAGAATTCCTGTTCATCCCAGCGCTGTGCGGTCTCCTGCCAGTGGAGTAATGCCTCCTGTTCCTTGCCTTCCTGCTGCAGCAGTTTGCCCAGCCAGAAATGCGCGGCCGCGCGCCAGGTGCCGTCGCCCGTGGCGGAATGTTCGGCCCATAATTCCCGGGCGGTCTCGTAATCACCCAGACGGTAGTGGATGAGCCCCGCCCGGAATCCCGCCTGATCGGCATAATCGCTGTCTGGGAACTCCCGGGCCAGGCGCATAAAATCGTCGGCCGCTTGCAGCCATTTCTCGTTGTCCTGTCCCGCCAGCACCGCCGCCCACCACAGGGCTGTGGCCGCCGCATCGGGATTGGTGATCGACTCGGCCGCCTGCAGATAGGTTTCGCGGGCTTCCTCCCGTAGCCCCTGCCGCCATAGACTGCGGCCCAGGCCCATCCACGCCTCGACTTTGGTGGCGTCATCGGGTGCGTTAATGAGCACTTGCCGCCAAGCCCCAGCCGCCGCCGCATAGTCATCCAGCCCTTCATAAGATTTCGCCAACAGGGCGTAGAGCTTTGCCGAATCTGCAGGAGCGCCAGCCAAGAGTTTGGTCAGGATGCCGATGGCGGGCAGATAGGCCTCGGCATTGACATCAATCTCTGCCCGCAACCGATCCTCCACTGGCTGTTCGGCGTTGATCAATTCTACCAAAGATCGGTAGGCGTACCCACTGGTTTCAGATGCCTGAATCGCCTGGCGATAGCTGGCCCAGGCGGTCTCATTCTGGCCTGCGGCCGCCTGCAATTGCCCCAACAGGTAGAGGATTTTGGCCCGGTAGCCTGGATTTTTGGCTCCTTCGAGGATGGCCTGGTACTGATCCATCGCTTCTTGCGGATTGTCGGCTAACAACGCTGCCTCGGCCAGTCCCTCCCGGGCCTGGTAAGCTGTGGTCAGATTCGGGGCGATGGTTAGCAGTTGGTTGTAGATTTCGGTAGCGCCGGTCGCGTCCTTAGCAGCCAGCAGCACCTCGGCCGCGGCAGTGGTGGCGTCCAGCCGCAGTTCGTGACTGAGATCGGCAAAGCGCAGAAAGGCGTCTGCGGCCTTGCGGGCGTCAACGTCGCGGTAGGCCCGTCCTAACCACCATAAAATCTCGGGGAATCGTGCAGTAATGGTCTCATCAGCAGCCAGCGTTTCCAGGATGGGGATGGCCTGCTCCACCTTATCCGCGACGATGAGGGCTTTGGTCAGCTCGAAGCGGGCCTCGGTGACCAGAGGATGGTTGGTGTTTTCGGCCAGGAAGGTCTGATATGACTCGATGGCAGTGGCGTAATCGCCATTGAACAGCGCCTGCCGGGCCTGGATCAGCTGCGTGGGGATGGCAGGCATAGGCGTCGGCGTGGGGGTGTGGGTCGGAGTGGCGGTGAGGGTAGGGGAAGGCGTGGGGGAGTTCGTCGCCGTGGGCGTGGCCGTGGCTGTGGGTGGGTTGGTGGGAGGCGGGGTTGGGGTGGAGGTGTTGTTGGCCACCACTGCGGGCGATGGTGAGACTGCGGGCGCGCTGCAACCAGCCATCAGAAAAATCAAGAGCAAAGCATGGGCGAGAATGTGTAAGTTTGACGGAGATCGTGAAAACATATGAGAAAAAGCAACCCGTAAATCGGTGCATTCAAGCGTAATGACGTTTCAACAGCAGAAAACAGGACGCAACGCGATTGTACCACACTTGCCAATATCATCCGTTTTCATGTTCGAGCACCGGTAAAACCAGGATCGAAGAAATGCAATTCCGAACACCCGACAGCACTCGTCCGCGACAGCGAGAGCTGTTGAGAATGGTGGCATTCGTTGCTCATCAGAAGGATGTTTCAGGGCGAGTCCTCGACTTACCAGGACGAAGCCGGTTTGCAAAGCGGGCAGGGACGGGGTCTATCGAACGACATCCCGCCCGGGGGAGGAGCCTCGAGCGACCCCGCTGCGCCCCCCTGGGCTTAGATCGTTGGCTCGTTTTGCGAAGCTCGTTCGAAAAAGGTAACGCCAAACGCCCCAGCCCCACCATGAACCCCGAGTATCGGTCCGGCCTCGGCGACAAGTATTTCACCTCGAGGGAAGTCCAACGTTGCAGCGGCCAAATCAGCCAGGCGCCCGGCTCGCTCTGGCGTACGCGTATGCGCCACTGCGACCGCTTCAGCCTGGTGTTCGGCGATCGACTCGACGATGTGACGCATCCCTTTTTTGGCGCTGCGCACAGCGCCAGCAAAGCCCAATTCTCCCTCGGTCATACTCAAAATAATTTTGATCGAAAACATGGAAGACATGCGTTTGATGGCTTCCATAGCCAGGGCAATGCGCCCGCCCCGCTGAATCGCGTCCAACGAATCTAGATACAGTGTGATGCGTAGACGACTGCGAGCCGCTTCCAGATCGGCGAGGATGTCGGAGGTTTCAGCCCCTTGTTCGATGAGGCGGGCGGCCCGCAACACCAGTAAGCCCACGCCCAACGAGATCGCCCAGGAGTCGAATACATGAACTTTATCTTCGAATTCAGCGGCTGCCAGGAGAGCGCTGCCATAGGTGCTACTATGCTTGCTGGTGATGGTGATGGCAATGACTTCATCCGCATCCTGCAACGCAGCAGCGAAGGCGTCATAAAACGCTCCCACCGAAGGTGCGGCGCTGCGCGGAAGCTCGCCTTGGTCCAGTCGCTTCCAAAATGATTCTCGATTCTCATATACATCATGAAATTCTTCATCGCCGAAATGAATCATCAAGGGCACAACATCGATATGATGGCTGGCCAGGATGGAGGGAGGTAGATCGTTGCTGCTATCTGTGATTAGCGCAATCTTTGTCATCAGATTCGCACCTTGACAGTGAGATTTTGGCCCACGGAGTTGAAAAATGGGTAGTGGTTATTTCTTGATTGATGTTTGCCTTCCGCTTCGTTGCCCTGGCGCGATCTCAATGCGTTCAACGATAGACGATGGACGAAGAAAATCGCTGTTTGGTGGCGTGAATTGTCCGTCGTCCCTGGTCCATCGTCCCGGAGGATGAATTAGAAGCCATTCGCTCCCGATGGCGCCAGTCAAATTCGGGCCACCACCCCAAAATGCTCGCTCGCAGCGGCGCAACGTGCATCAAGAAGGGCGTTGGTTCTTTGCGACGATACAGTTTGCGATATCCAATCTTTGCCCCAATGGAGCGAAGCGAGGGTGATTTTCCTTACCCAATGTGCAACTTTTTATGGAGCAGCAATGGGCGAATCAAGCATCATCGCCCGCTTTTTGCACGGAAGAATCGCACAGGAGTTATTTCTTGTTTTCTTTCTTCACCTCTTCGCGACCAATGCGGAGGACGTTAAGTGTGAGGTGTCTTTTTGGTTCCAGCTTGTTCGGCTTAGGTGATAGCTTGAAATCGACTCCGGCTATCTGTAACCATTGATGCGATCTGTAGTTGCAGGTCAAATGAATATGCAAGCGGTCGCAGACGCTTTGGATAGCTGCTAATTCTAACAGATGGTGCGATATGGAAGGTTGGTCATCAATCTCCCGAAATCGATCCTGTGCTTTCGATCCATTTCTTGTATAAAGGCATGGGATCGATACCGCCAACTTCCCGCACGGTATCGAGAAAATCCTCAGGTTTTGGCGTCTTGAAACGATAACGATCGATGAATGTTTGGAGAACCTCGAGATAGCGCTCTCGCCCCATCTTCTGATAAAGACCATCAAAAAAGAGGGCGGATTTCGCGTACACCAAAATCTCGTAATTTGTTCCATTGAAGGCTGTGACTTCTTGTCCCACAGGAGCATCATACCCATGATCTTGCACCCATTTCACGGGAATCCGCCACCGATGAGAGCGTATCCGATCTGCGACCTCCTCACCATAGATAGTCTCCATATACAACAAACTGCTATGTTCTGCCAACCCTTCATCCAGCCAGGGATATTTATATGGATCTGAGCCTACCAGCGCATACCACCACTGATGAGATATCTCATGAGCGATGAGAATTTCCTGGCTGTTGGCTACGTCGCGATACACATCTTGCCCGATATAATTCAATTTAGGATATTCCATGCCTAAATATCGGGTGGGGGCCTCGGTCACGTCCAGTTGAGTGAAGACATAAGGGGAAAAGAGCCGATCATAGACGCGCATAACTGCGGCGGAATAGGCCATGGCGGATTTCCCGGTGTTGGCATCTTTGGTAAGATAGTAATTGTTGATTTGGTTACCATCAACCGATTGGCTTAATTTGTGTAGGTTTTTGCTCACGAGCATCGTCCATTCTCGCGCTGGCCCAGTCACCATGTAATGATCGATCCACTGAGATGCAGCGCTTTGCGTCTGGGTGATTTCTACCCCCGCAGTAACAATGGTGTAATCTGCCGGCAACGTTGCTGTGACAGAATAGAAAGCCAAATTCGTGATGGCAATATCAGCAAAGGTGGGAGGAATTTCTAACCGCCAGGGATGAGCGGGATCGCCCGTTTGGCGAGCCAACATGGGATAGGCATAGGGTAAACTTAAGATGCCCTCGCTCTCTCCGAAGAGCACATAGCCGCTCTTTTTGGGAGCCAACACCTCGAACTCAACTTCAAGATCTAAATCTTGGTCAGACTGCAGTTCGTTGATGAGTGTAATCCGAACGGCAGTGTTTTGCATATCTGGGGCGAAGCCCACCGCATATCTATCGGGCAGAGTACGCACCGAGGTCACCTTCATCAACCCTCCCAATTGAGGCAGGTTGGGATAGAGTCGCAGATAAACGTCCCGCATGACCACACCGCTCAAGTTCCGAAAATGGACTCTCTGGACACCTTTGATTAGCCTGGTTTCAGGATCTATGGTAAATGTGAGATCATAGTGAGGGGTACGGTCAAAGTCGAAATCTGCCGGGAGGGATTCCTTATGGAACGCTGGATAGTAGGGGGTTAGAGGATCGATCGGAGCTGGCTCTGCAGGGGTGCAAGCGACAATCGCTAACGCGATTGCCAACAAAAGCAAAGAAAAAATCAGCAACCAAAAATATCTCATGAACTGGATGACCCGGAATTTATGCTTGCGGACAATGTTGGTCAACTTGCCCGATTTTGGATATACTTGAAGACATAACCGCAACTTTTTGATATTATGCCACAAGCGAGCGATGTCTGAAACAAAATCGAGCGTGGCGTCTGGCCTTTGCATGCTACGCAATTGGTAAAATAGCATTTAAGGAACCATTCATGACGACAAAAGTCAAAATCATCATCAGTGACACTCACATCGGCGCGGGCGGCGCGCAGTTGGGCAATAAATTAGAGGATTTCATTTCGGATGACCTCTTTTTTGAATGGATTCACGATCTTATCGATGAATCAGAAGAATCGGGGAAGGAGATGACGCTCATCATTAATGGGGACTGGATCGAGTTTTTGCAAGTCCCTGAGGTGAAGACGTTCGATCCTTCTTTGATCTACCCCACGGAGTCCTACACAGATGTTTCTGCAGAAGCCGCTTTGACCCGGGTGGAAGTCGTACATGCAGGACATCCAAAGGTGTTTCAGGCACTGACAGACTTTCTCTCCCCTGGTCCACCACGGCGATCCCTGGTCATTTTATTTGGGAATCATGATCCCGAGCTGGCGTATCCTGCAGTGCAGGAACGTCTGGTGGCGTTATTGGGCGCTTCGGGACGCAAACGAGATCTAATCAGCATTGGAGAGCGTAGCTATTTTGAAGACGGCGTTTATGTCGAACATGGAAATGAATATACCGAGAAGATCGATCGATTCAGCAATCCCGATCACCCATTCGATCCAGACAAACCGGAGTTTATCGAGCGGCCGCCAGGTTCCTATGTGGTGACTGATTTTTACAATGTAATCGAACGGAAACGCCCGTGGATCGATGGCGTTCATCCTATGAGCTCATTGGTGTTCTATGCATTAGCGTATGATCCTGCATTTGCACTACAATTCATAAAAGAATTATTGGTTAGCGCCCCAGATTTGGTGAGTGATGTGCTGGTTACCGGACCATCGGAAAGCGCCAGTGAAAAACTGCTGGAAGCGTTGACAACATCGGATCAGCAAGAGTTGGCGCTTCTTTTGGCCGGAGACAAAGCGTTCGCCGCTTCATTTTCAGAAGAAGTGGCCCAGGCGCTGGTGCAGAAAGGAGCCGCTCCCGAAACCTTCCATCCTGGTACGGCTTCGGGACCTTTCGGGATTATTCCCCCCGAAGAACGCGCCCGGGAAATCGCAGAACAATACTGGATTATGTTGGAAAAAGCCGCTGTTCGTGTCGCTCACGAAAAGCAAGCGCGCGTGGTCGCTTTTGGCCACATCCACGAACGCGTCGAAAAGCTATTGCCCTCAGGCGCAGTGTATCTGAATACAGGCACCTGGATTTGGAAAGCAAATTTCAAGAATTCCCCCGAGAGCGTATGGCGAGATCTGATCCAACATCCAGAGAAGTATATGAATCAACGGCACTTGACCTACGCACGCGTCGATATCGCTGAAGATGGTCGCATCACCTCGGCTCGGCTACTCATGGCAAACGATCTCCCCGATCCGCCTGCCCCTCCAGCGCCCATGCCGCCAGCGGGATTATGGGCGAAATTTATTTTGGGATTGCGTACAGTTGTGGCTAAGATAACTGGATGGCTATAACCTGAGTTGAGAAGACTACAAATTTCCTAACAATATGATGCCCCTTCACGATACTTCTCCTGCGCTACGGCATCGCGGCTATCGTTATTTTGATCTCGTGATGGCGATGTTCGTTACAGTGTTGTTGTTAAGCAATATCGCCAGTTCCGCCAAGCTCATCGATCTAGGTGTGAGTCTCTTTGGTCTGCGCCTGGCCTTCGATGGCGGCACCATTTTATTTCCTCTAGCCTATATTTTCGGCGATATTCTCACCGAGGTGTATGGCTACGCCCGCAGCCGCAAAGTAATCTGGATCGGTTTTGCCGCAGCTGCACTGATGGCGCTCACCTTTTGGGGATTAGGTCGTCTGCCAGGGGACCCGCTCTGGGGGATGTTCGTTTATGAAAACATGTCTCGATCCCTACCAGGAATTCCGCAGCCTGACAATCCGGTCTTGTTTGGGCAATCCGCTTACGATGCGATCCTGGGAGGGGTAAGCACAGGGGCCATCATCGTCGCCAGCCTGGCAGCCTATTGGGCGGGCGAGTTCAGCAACTCGTTTATCTTAGCCAAAATGAAAGTGCTGACCGAAGGACGGTGGTTATGGACCCGCACAATTGGCTCGACATTGGTGGGAGAAGGCGTTGATACCGTGCTTTTTGTGCTCATTGCCACCATCTTGGGCGTTTTCCCCTGGTCTATCGCACTCAGCCTCATCGTGGCAAACTACATCTTCAAAGTCGGAATCGAGGTTCTGTTCACCCCCATCACGTATATCATCGTCAACTGGCTAAAATACAAGGAACATGAAGATTACTTCGATCGAGACACTGACTTCAATCCTTTTCGGCTCGATGAATGAACGATTGAGACGTGTTGGGGTATAATGATCTCATGTTACCTTCTGGACACATTGAATGGACTTGGGCCGGACTGAACTTGATTCAGCGGCGCGCTGGCCTCTTCGAAGAGACTGATTACAGGCTCGTGGCGTTGGCGGTCATGGCGCCCGATTTGCTCGACAAACCGCTGGCCTGGTTTGTTTTTCCTGAAGCCAACGCAGCCTTATTTTTTGGGCATACATTATTGCTGCACGGCCTGGTCTGGGGTGTAACCGCCGCCACAGGCCGTTTGCGGCGCTGGCTTCCTTATTTGCTGGCTTTCTCCTCCCACCTCGTTCAAGATCGAATGTGGGGTTTTACCCAGACGTTGTTGTGGCCGCTACGCGGCTGGGGATGGCACCCCTGGCAACACGTGAGCACACCTAACGAGATGCTGCACGCATATTTACAGATCATCGTCGCTGAGCCCATTTTGATTGCGTTGGATGTCATCGGCGCGGCGCTGTTGATCTGGTTCATATGGGATCGCAAGCTGATGACACGAGAACGGATGCTCGCGTTTATGCGTACAGGCCGCCCGCCAATAGACAAAACCTTTCTCCCTGCAGAGCAACGTTCATGAGAGTCATTGCCGGTAGCGCCAAAGGACGTAAGTTAGAATCCGTGCCTGGCGACGCGGTGCGTCCGATCACCGATCGCGCCAAAGAAGCCCTGTTTAGCATTCTTAGCGATGATGTCCGCGAGGCGCGCGTGTTAGATTTATTCGGAGGCACTGGTTCGGTGGGCATCGAAGCGCTCAGCCGCGGCGCTAAGCATGTCACCTTCATCGAACGTTATAAACCTGCACTCAAAGCCATTGGGCATAATCTTCAGCACACCCGCTTGGCGGAAAGGGCGCACGTCGTGAGGGGGGACGCTTTCAAATATCTGCGCAAGCAAAACATCGGGCCGTTCGATATCATCTTCGTGGCGCCCCCTCAGTATAAAGGCATGTGGTTGGAAGCGCTTCAGCTCATCGACACCCGCCCTGAGCTGCTTTCACCTACCGGACAAGTGATTGTACAAATCAATCCCATCGAATATGAAATGCCCACACTTGAAAATCTAGCGTTGTTCGATACGCGCACCTATGGAAGTGTGCAGTTAGATTTTTATGCGTTGAATGTTGAGCGGGAAGAAACGCTTGGCTGAGCGATCACCCAGACAGTCAATAGACATTGTCGGAAATAAGAGGGCAAGAGCCTTCCAGACGACAAAAAATCTTACCACAGAGACGCAGAGGCCACGGAGAAGAAAAAATCAGTACTTTGGGAGGCTTTCTCTCCGTGGACCTATCAAATTTCTCCATGCATTCCGTGTCTTAGTGGTGAAATGTTATTTCCAAAATCGGAGCGCATCAACATGCGCTATGGCTGCAACAAGCCGAAATTGACTTCGATGCTTCCTCCGGAGTGAACGGTCAGGGGATAGATGGTGGATGTGGTCAGGGTAGAAGCATCAGGGGGAACCGCCTCTACCCAATAGTTGCCAGGGGGAACATTGATGAAGGCAAATCGCCCATCTACGCCTGTAATCATATTCAATAAGACATGTTCGCTTTCATCCTTTAGCAGAATGCGCACGCCCGGCGCCACCGACTCATCGGCATCGGGGAATCCGTTCTCGTTGGCGTCGAGCCAGACCAGGCCGAAAACAACGCCGCTATCGCCTGCCGGAGTGGGAAGTGGACGAAGGGGCGGGAATTGTTCCAGGCTTGAGGAATTAATTTGCGGTGCGGGTTGCAACGAAGATTGGTCCACGTTGGGCGTGGGCGTGGGTGTCATTTTCACTGTTGTCGAGCGAAGTTCTTCGGGAGCCACCTCAGAAACCAACGCAATCAATCCCTTCACAAAACGATCAAACCGGGCGGCCGTTTCTTTCACGCTGGTCACGTCTTCCGCCACAGCATTTAGTTGATCTGAAAGAGCATCAAACTCTCCCTCCACGATATCTTGCCGATCCTGCATGGCGACCATCTCTTGGCGCAAGGTTTCAATCGCCTGCTCGATTTCAACAGACCGCGTCTGCAATGCAACCACATTTTCATGTTGCTTTTCCTGATCTTCCGCTATCGCCTCTATAGTCGCGCCCAGCTCTTGCACCCGATCATTGGTCCCCTGCAACCGGGTCTGTATAGCGGCGATGGCGGCCCGCTGCTCTTCTTGCTGACGCTGTGTCGTTTCCTGCTGACTACGGACGACATGCAAAGCAACCTCCAATGCTGATGTCTTTTCCCTGTCGTTCAAGAAAAGCGTACCGTTCACGCCCCAAAGCAGAATCAATGCAAAAGCCGCCCCCAGAAGAATGCTGAACAACACCAACAATACATCATGCAAACAGCCTGGCAGACGTTGTTCGGAAGATGCAGGTGGAGTCTGCAATGGCGGCGGCCCCACCGAGCGAGGGGATGATGTCGCCGGAGCCGCGGCAGTGGGAGTCTTATCCACATCACCCTCACTCTCATGCGTTGTTTCCATTGCGTCCGCCGCGTTCAGCCCAGATGCCAATGGTTCAAAGGTGGCGTTGACCGGGCCGACCAAACTCTCGACGCTTGCAGCAGGCGATGGCGTAGACGCCTGCACGGTATCCGATTTATCATTGGGAGAATCCATCATGATGACCTCTTGAACAGCAATGTTTATACTTTTACAGCATCCTCTTCCTGAGCCCAAAACAGCAAGCCGCAGAAAGTGATAATCAAAAATCCGAGTAACGCTAGAAAGGGAATCGTGATGAATCCCAAAATGTTAATCCAGGTGGTGGTGCAAGGAATGCCGGTATCGCAGACAGTGCTTGCGGCAAAAAATTCGGTCTTCTGCAACAAATAATGATAGGAGGAAAAACCGATTCCGAGGATCGAGAAGGGCAAAACATAGAAAAAAACAGCGTCATCCTGGCGCCATGCTCCCACCAACAAGATGATTGCCAGAGGATACATGAGAATGCGTTGGTACCAACACAACGCGCAAGGAATGAATTTTAGCGCTTCGCTGAGATACAGACTGCCCAGCGTAGCGACAAGGGCGGTAGCCAAAGCGAAAAGCAGGTAGTTTTTTTGAGATGCGCTTAAACTGTTAATGGTGACCTCCTATGCCTCATCATCCAATGTGTGGGGATTGGCGATGAGTTGTGTGTCTGGTGTGTGTGGGGGGAGTTATGACCGGGCAATGGGGGCGACGCGCGCTTTTGTGAGCTCGATGAAATCGGCTGGAGCAAGCATCACCTGCATGCCTCGCACGCCAGCGCTCATCGCGATGGTCTCAAAATCTAACGCACGCTCATCCAAAAAGATGCGGAATCTGCGATGAAAAAGCGCCAGACTGCTGATCCCGCCCTTTTTGAGTCCTGTTATTTTTTCCGCCTGAGCCAGAGGGGCCATATGGATTTTCTTGACTCCAGCGACTCGTGCCAACGCTTTCAAGTCCAACTCGGCGTTGGCGGGTAATACGGCTAATATGGGTTTGCCTTTATCGGGCAGGGTGACCAGCGTTTTGAATACCTGGGCCGCAGGCAACATGACGCCTGCAGCCACTTCGGGCGCCGAAACAAAGACACTGGGATCATATGTGCGCGTTTCGAATTTTATTTCTTTACTTCGCAGAAGTCGCGTGACCAGGTTTTCTTGTCTCTTCTTAGCCATGATGACGAATGAGCAGTAAAAAAGTTGCTGGTGTTCGAAAAAAGAGGAGG
>CAZYSY010000216.1:0-3171 GCA_964650295.1 uncultured Caldilineales bacterium
GCTGACTGTGCTCAAGCAGGTGGGACGGGCGCTGGCCTTCGCCCACAGCCAGGGTGTCATCCACCGCGATGTCAAACCCAGCAACATTCTGTTCGATGATTATGGTGACGCTTATCTCTCTGATTTCGGCGTGGCGCATGATACAGAAGCCGTCACACTGACAGTGATTGGCATGCAACCCAGCATCTATAATTATACGTCGCCCGAACAAGCGAAGGGGAAGAAGGCAGATGCCCGCAATGAACAATTCTCGCTTGCCACAGTTTTTTACCAGATGATTTGTGGTTATTTGCCTTTTTCCGCCACCGACACTTACGCCATGGCGCATCTCATCATCAATGAGTCGCCTGCTTTGTTGCCACCCGACCTAGACACCCCCTTTGGCGTGGCAACAGTGTTGAATCGAGCGCACACCAAAAATCTTGACGACCGTTACCCCGACATCCTTGCCTTTGAAGGCGCCCTGGAGTCTCTCTCTTTCGAAAAACCTGTGTCTGGGATCTCCCGCATTTCCAAAACAAAGACCCATCAGCCCCAAAACTGGCGCATTGGCCCACTCATGAAATGGGGGTATAGGGCCATTCTGTCGGTGGACGTTCTCTTCATCGACATCCGCCACATTCCTAACATCTTTACTTCGCCTGATACAGATGGCTCCCCTCTGCGCACTGTGACTCTCACTGCCCAATCTATTACTGATGACCAAAGATTCATACCATCTTCGGAAGAATCAACATTCTCGGCATGGTCGGGCGGCGTGGTGGTAAAGGGGGGCATATCCAAGAGTATCGCCACCCCTACCCCCACCCCCACGTCTTCATTCCAAACCGCTTCTCTCACACTTCTCCCTATGTCCACCATTGCGAGCTGGACCGCGACGCCGACACAAAAAAACTATCATACAGCCACAACATCTGCCGACGCCCCGTCACCACCTCTAAAGCATAGCGAAAACGTTACGCTGCTTTCCCCCCATAACAATGAATCGATTCATGGACAGGTAGTTTTCTCTTGGCATTCTGATTCGCCATTGGGTGAAAACGAAGCCTACGAACTGGCTTTTTGGCGTCGTAACCAAAACCCCATGGCTCGGGGCCAGAGCCATGGGGGATCTGGAGCAGTCGTTTCGTATGAAGTTAATCTGGATCGCGTTCCCTTCCTCTCGCCCGGCAAATGGCAGTGGGGCGTTTTCTTAGTGAATGCGACGTCCTATCAACGTCTCGAATTAATCAGCGATATTCGAAATTTCACATACACCGGATCCCAAGACGCAACGGGAGCTGGCGACGGCATTGGTGATTAAATCATGTTTGTCCAAACGCAAATGTCACTGGCCGAACTCATCCAAGCGTCGGCCCCCTTACCCTGGAATCAGGCAGTCGTCATTCTGCAACAACTGGCGACAGCGTTGGATGATGCTCACAAAAAGGATCGTATCGTCGGCGATCTGCGTCCTGAAACTATTTTTCTGGCGGAGAACGACGAAATCTACATCGGCGCCCTGCAAAATGTTTCTGTTCCGGAGAGGGGTAGCGTAACGCTCCCCTATCTTGCCCCCGAACGGTTACGAGGTATGCCTGCCACAGCATCCTCCGACCAATTTTCGCTAGCCGTCATTTTTTATGAAATGATCACCGGAAAAAGGCCATTCGAGAGTGAAGATGAAGAATGGTTGCGCCATCTCATCCGGGCGGAATCGCCAGCTCTATTACCTCAAGGAGTGTCAGCACCCATTGGCGTCTACTCTGTGTTGAGCCGGGCGCTGGCGAAAAGCCCGGATGATCGGTATGAAGATCTTCTGGCATTTTTGCGGGCCATCGAGGCATTGTCGCTGGATGACCCTTCCATGCATCCCCGAAGACGTTTACGCGGCTATATCCTGGCGGCGCTCGCTCTGATACTTGCCATGGGATTGGCATTTCTGATTGCGCCCCGAAGTGCCTTGGTGACCGCAATGCTCTTTCCTAGTCCAACGCCTACCGCTAAGGCGACTGTTGCTGAGATTATTATCCCCACTGCAACGCCAACCTTTACTGCAACCTCCACGCCAGATATCACTCCCACCGTAATTGTAGAATCGACAGCAGAGGGTGGCGGCGTGACCGCTTTTTCGCAGGCGGCTCCAACACTTACAGCCACCCCAACTTTGCAGCGTACGCCTACACCAATTCCGACGCCTACGTCAACCCCTGTTCCCTTGGCGAAAGTGAATCGGAATATAAATTTGCGCCGCGGGCCAAGCGTGACGCACCCCGTTGCAGGAAAAGCGAAATCGGGCCAATTGCTACCCATCCTGGGGAAAACAACCGATGGAACCTGGCTGCAAGTGAAATCTCCTGCGGGCGTTGTCTGGGTGGCGGCCAAACTGGTGGATATTCAAAATGTTTCATCCATCCCCGTCGTTGCTCGCCCTCCCACCCCGCCCCCGCCTCCCATTGCTGAGTTCAAACCTGTTTTGATTTCGCCGGATGATGGCGTTACAATAAATGGCGAAGCGACTTTCATCTGGCAATGGCCAGGTCCTGCTCTGTCTGACGCCTATGATTTCGAGTTGCGTATTTGGGCGGATGGACAGAACGAGTATGCGGGCGTTGGCTTGGCACATAACGTAACCGCTTTTTCTCTGAATTTCCTCGATATTCCCGTGATACGGCAAAATGGACTTGGATTATATCATTGGTCGGTTGTGGTTGTCGCCAGCGATGATGGACGTTTGGTCAGTCACGAATCTGATTCACATTCCTTTGCATACCAGTCGGCCAGTGCAGCGAGTGCTGGTGATCATTCTGATGATCATAACGGCGATAACGGTGGCGGGGGCGATACTGGCGGCGGGGATAATCCTGGCGGAGGGAATGACGATGGTGGTGGTAAATTACCCCCTTGCCAACGAACGCCCACGCCCAGACCAGGAGGCCCGGATTGATCTACGCAAATTAATCGTTTACAACAACAAGACAGTCGCCAGTGCGTGGTGCTGATTTGTTGTTTATAATAATTCTTTTCACATACTTACTCTTTTCACCTTTCAGGAGGAAACAATCATGTCAGGTCGTGTACTTTCTACTGAGACTGCTCAACAGTCTATCACAAAAATGAAACAGATTATCTCTGGTGGCCTAATTGACCAGATCGAGGCATTAAATCGAGAAGGAAAGATACTCTCCGATC
>CAZYSY010000217.1:0-10759 GCA_964650295.1 uncultured Caldilineales bacterium
TGTGGTCGGGAATTATGCGTATTTGGCCGATGGGGACGCGGGCCTGCGCATCATCGATGTAAGTAATCCGGCCGCGCCCGCGGAGGTTGGGCATCTGGACCCGCCCGAAGGAACCAGCAGCGAAGCCATCTTCGTGGATGGGAGTGTCGCCCATCTGGGTAGCAATGGCGATTCTGGGGCCTGGGTACAGCATATCGATGTCTCGGACCGGGCGCATCCGTGGGCGATGGCTGCGTATCACGAAAGTGGCAGCAAACGGGTGCGCGATATCGAGGCGATCGGGGACAGGGTGTTCGTAGCGGTGCATGGGGGGAGTTTGTGGGAATTGATCTCTGAAATGACTTCTGTGATATTGGCGTCTGTGTATCATTCTGGTAACACCGCAGGTGTGGCGAGTTATCCGGCGGGGGAGCGCATCTATCATTACACATCGGGGGCTTCTTCTTACGGCGAGGATATCGTCACCACGGGGCGGCCGGGCGGGCCCAAACCCACCCCCACGCCCACAGTGACGCCTACGCCCAGTTGTGCGGTGGTGGGTAAGGTGCTGCCTGCCAAGGCCAAGACAGATGGCTGCCAGGTCATCCCCCCGCGGGTGGAATGCCAGTGCGGGCAAGAGGAGGTGACCTTCTCGGCTCATGCCGGGAATGGCTGGGCTTTCAAAAGCTGGGATCCCGGGCCCAAGGTGATGTGCCCTGACTCGGGCGAGGCGGAGGCGGTGGCCAATTTCATGCCCACGCTGACGGCATCGGGCAGCGGAGAGGTGTCTATGTGCCCCAAGGGTGAAGAAATGACCCGCACCGTGCTGACTTTTGGCCTGAGCGCGAGCCAGGCGGATAGCTGGCAGGTGACGACCATGACTTTTAGCGCATCGGGCAATGGTGATGACGGCAAGGCCATCAAACAGGTGCGGCTGTATCGGGGCGGCACAAAATTGGGCGAGAGGAAGTATTCCGGGGATAACGGTTCTGCGGTGTTCACTTTCCCCAAGATCATCATCCCGGCAGGTCAAACGGTGACTTTCCGCCTGGAGTACGAGTTCGATCCTGAGCAGATGAAGGCGTGCTCGGAGGAGAAGCAAATCTTTGGCGTGACCCTGGCCTCGCACAACACGGAGCCGGTGCATTATGCGCCGGGCCTGCGATCGGGATCACCCCAGGGCCAGGTCGAAATGGGATGCGTGAAGTTGGAAAGTGCGTCGGGCCAGTTCATCGAGTTCTACGACACCATCCAGGCCGCGGTGGATGCAGCCAGCGACGGCCAGAACGTTGCGGTGTGCCCGGGCGACTACACTGAGAATGTGCTGGTGGACAAATCCCTGACCATCCGCTCAATAGGCTCCCGTAGCGACACCTATGTGATGGCCGCTGACGCGAACAAACCTGCCATCCATGTCAAAAAGGATAATGTCACCATCGACGGATTCACAATCCAGCGGGCCACGGGCCCGGCCCAGGCGGGCGTGTATGTGCATGGCAGCGTCATCCAAAACGCCCATATCCTAAACAATGCTTTCTCGGGCAATCGCTACGGTCTGCTGCTGGATGCGGCTCAGCACGCGCAAATCACCGACAATCTGTTCCTGAACAACGCATCCCACGGGCTCTACCTGAAGAACGCGACGGAGAACGTGATCCAGAATAATTCTTTCTCCCACAACCAGGGAGATGGGGTTTTGCTGGAGGATTGCGAGGAGGCTCCAGAAAAGTGGACACTGCTGAGGGCAAACAGCGCCCGCGAGAATAACGGCAGTGGCATCCATGTGAAAAATTCAAAAGGTGTGCGCATCAAGGAGAGTGTCAGCATCCTTCGAAATCAGGACGATGGGGTACAGGTGGAGGATTCGGAGCGGGTGCGCATCGCAGAGAATCCCATGATTCGGGAAAATGGGCGGGATGGCGTCCGCCTGAAGGGGGTGGATGATGTAGCGGTGCGCAAGAACACCATCCAGGAGAATGCGGAGCATGGGATCAGCGTGCTGGATGCGTATCTGGGGGTCAATGCCACGGGCAATCGCATCCTGGGCAACACCATCGAGGGTAATCGGATAAGGGGCAAACAAACCATCGGCGTTTACGTGAAAAATGCCAGTCATGTCACCATCGGCACCGCGGAAAACTCGAATTTGGTTCGTTCGCACAAGGAGCATGGCATCAGTCTGGTGCATTCGGCGGATTACAATGTGGTGGTGGGGAATACCCTTCGCTGGAACGATGGCGGCGGCGTTCACATCGAGGAGTCATGCGCCAATCAAATCGATGGCAATACCCTGGGCGATGGCAACGGCGACGGTCTGCAGATTGTGGGGACGCGCTGTGAACAAGGGGAGGCCAACCAGGTGGTGAACAATGCCATCCGCCAGAATGTGCGCAATGGCGTGCTCATCCAGGGGGGCTATGGCAATCAGATTGGGCTTCAGGGCAAGGCCAATAGCATCGAAAAGAATGGGGAGAACGGCGTCAAATTGGATCAGGCGGTGTCGACGCTGGAACATCCCAATGTCATCGCAGGCAACATCATTCGACAGAATGGGAAGCATGGGGTGGCGCTGGTGAATTCTGATCTCAACAGGGTGGAGGATGGAAATCAGATCGGGCCCAATGGGGAGGATGGCGTTTATCTGGATCACTCAGATATGAACAGGGTGCAGGGTAATCGCATCGATGGACAGCATGCACAGAAAAATGGCGTGCATCTCGTGACTTCCAACAGCGCCAGAATTGAAGATAACACTATCGAGTGGCATGAGGCGCATGGCGTTTTGGTGGAGATAAGTGGCGCCGGGCACACCAACCACATCACCGGCAACACCATCCGCCACAATAAGTTGGATGGCGTGCATGTGCGGGATGCGTGCAATGTTGAGGTGGGGGGCGAGAATGCGGAAACAGATGCCAATACCATCGGGCCCGATAACCGGGTGGGTGTCGTCATCGAGGGTGCTGATTGCAGCGGTAACTCCAATGACATCACTCACAACGAAATTTTGCAGAATCAAGTCGGCGTTTGGGTGCAGGATTCGGAGAATGTGCTCATTGGCGTCAAGAATCAGATTCACCATCATCATGCCGATGGTGTGATGGTGTTGCGTTCGCAGGATGTGGTGGTGCAGGAGAATACCATCGGCCCGGCCAATCGCTACGGCGTGCGAATCACCCAGAGCGAGGCAGCGGCGGGCAAGGAGAATGAGATTTTCGGCAATGAGATCACCGGCAGTAAGGGCTACGGCATTTTCGTGGAATCTTCCCGCGGGCTGCGCATTGGCAAGAGCCATGAGCTGATGAATGAGATCCTCCACAGCGGGGACAATGGCATTCATTTGCTGAATTGCACATCAACGGGCGATGCTCCCGGGGTGGCCGTGGTCAATAATCACGTGGGCGAAGATAATGCCCACGGCGTTTATCTCCAGTCCTCGAACAACATCCTCATCAAGGATAACATCTTGGCGGACAACCGCCTGGATGGCATTCATCTGCATGATTCGCATGACAACAAGCTACTGGAGAATCTCCAGGTGGAGAGCAATGGCGGCAATGGCGTCATGCTTGTGAAATCCAACGACAATGTGATTGCTGGCAACGAGATCGGCTGGAACAAGAAGAACGGGGTCTTTTTGTACGAATCCTTGCGGAATCAACTGCCGGGCCTGCATCAAAAACCGAACAAGATCCATGACAATGAGGAGCATGGCATGCGGCTGGACGCATCGCGGCAGAATGTCATCTACGATAATAAAATCAGCAAGAATCATCTGGATGGCATTCGCTTCAATCATTGCCGCAACAATGGCGTTCTGGGTGTGATCAAGATCGAGGAGAATGGCGGTGATGGCATTCGGCTGGTGAAATCCTCGCAGATCGCGCTGGAAGGCCCACTACTGCGGCAAACAGGAGGCGTGATGAGTCGGGATGCCTGGGCGCGGATCAATGGCGGCAGTGGCATTCATCTCATTGCTTCGTCCCATAATTCCATCAAGCGTTTCAAGGCCTCCCGCCAGGGGGTGGGCATTTTCCTGGAGGCCGGTTCCAACAACAATCTGTTCGATGATAATCTCCTCTCGGTCAATGGCGTGGGCGTGCGAGAATATGATTCGGGCAATAACAATTACGGCAATTCCATCTTTATGTTCAATGGCGTGTCCACAGAGCGTTCCAATGCCACCGGTGTGATGCAGGCGTTGGGCGGCGCTGCGGAGGATGCGGGCGCGTATCTCAACGGCTGCACCATCGCCAACAGTGAACACGATGGCGTGGTGACGAGTCATGGCGCTGGATTCAGCATCCGCAAGTGTCACATCCTGGATAACGGCGGTGCGGGCGTACACAATCTGGATGATTCGGTGAGGGTAGAGGCCCGGGACAACTGGTGGGGCGACGCCAGCGGGCCCGGGGGGAGCGGGCCAGGTCAGGGGGATGAGGTGCTGGGTGCAGTGGATTACGTTCCCTGGAGCGCCAGCCCCATCGCCCTGACCGTCGCGCCTGTCCAGCCATTGGTGCTGGCGGCCCGAGATGTGCCTGATGCGGGCGCTCTGTTCATCCAGAACCGGGACATCATGTCGGACACAGTGCGGGTGACGTTGACCGACGCTCGGGGCTGGCTAACTCCGCCCACGACTTTCGATGTGACGCTGGCCGGCCCCAGCGCCAGCGTTCCGGTCAGTTTCACCATTCCGGCGGGAACGGCTCTGGGCGTGCAGGATGTGGTCACGGCCACAGTGGCTTCCCTGGGCAATCCTGCGCTCTCGGATTCAGACAGTTTTCAGATTCAGGCGGCGCTGGTGGCAGATCTGGCGGTAAGGCGGCAGGAGAGCGAAGACCCCGCGGGCGTGGGGGTTCCGCTCAGCTACACCCTTCGGATGGCGAACCGCGGGCCCGATGACGCGCCCAACGCGCTTCTGACCGACACCCTGCCCGCGGGCGTCACCTTCCTCTCTGCACAACCGGAGCAGGGTGTCTGCAACGAGGCCGCGGGCGTGGTGCGATGTGAGTTGGGTGATATTCCGGCCCATGATGCCGTTGTCGTCACCCTTCGCGTCCTCCCCACTGCACCGGGCGTTCTTCTCAACCTGGTGGATGCGACCTCCGACGCCTACGACCCCACCCCGGCCATCCTGCTGGCCGATTACACCAGGGTGGAGCGACGGTGGTATCTGCCCATGTGGCTTGGGGGAGGACGATGGTAGATGAGCGCAGGTGCGACGCGCCCCACGTTTTCAGACGCGCGTCGCACCTTGCGTCTATACGCGGTGATGTTTGAATTGGGGCAGGTAGTCTTTGTGCACGCTGAAAAGCTCGTTGGTCATCTCGCGGATTTCGCGCAGAGAAAGGACGGACGCTGTCAAGGGATCATGTAAAATAGCTTTGTAAACCAGTTCGGGATCGCCCGTGATGGAGGCCTGGATCGCTAGCTCCTCGATATTGCTGGAGAGATTGGTCATCATCGCAACCTCGGGGGGCAGCGGCCCCACGTAAAGAGGTTGGAAGCCAGATCGATCCACCCACACAGGCACTTCCACGCACGCTCCCTGGGGGAGATTGGTGATCAGGCCCGTGTTGGAGACGTTGCCATTAAACTTGAATGGCTCCCCGCCCTGCAATGCGTTGATGATGTAGGCTGCATACTCATGCCCGCGTTGCAGATCTTCTGGAGTGATGGGTTTATTCAGCCAGGCCCTGACCTCATCCCGCCACACGCGCTCGCGCCGCTGATATTCCTTGAGGATGTAGGCGTATTCGCCCGGATTCCAGCCTGTGCCGTGAGTGCAGTACTTCTCGATAAGATCCGGGCGCTTGCGGAACCACCAGTTATACTCCGAGTTATGCCCGCTGGATTCGGTGACGTAATAGCCAAGGGCCAGAAACATCTCATTGCGCACGATCTCCTCATTGTAGACCTCCGGGCGTTCGGTGACCGCTTTGTAGATGAGCGGGTATGCGTCCTCGCCCTTCCACCTGTATTCCAGATACCAGGCCATATGATTGATGCCCGCACACCGGTAGTCGATCTCCTCGAAGGGCGCGCCGATCCAACGGGCCAGCATCATGGCTGTGCCCTGTACCGAATGGCACAGGCCCGTCACCGTCATATCTGATTGTTTCTGGATGGCCGAAACCAACATGGCCATGGGGTTGGTGTAGTTGAGCAGTACCGCGTCCGGACAGTACCGCTCCATATCCCGCACGATATCCATCATCGGATTGATGGTGCGCAGGAAGCGGAAGATACCGCTGGGCCCGCGAGTATCCCCCACATTGATGTCCACGCCATATTTCTTGGGGATTTCGACATCATGCCGCCACACCTCGGTGGAACCGGCCAGGATGGTGGTCAGCACCACATCTGCTCCCTTCAACGCCTCGGCCCGATCCAGTGTGGTCTCGATCCGGGCGGGATAGTTCCCGGCAGTGATGATTTTCTCCACGCCCTGCTTGGCCCAGGCCAGCCGCTCGGGATCGATATCCATCAGAGCCAGCGTAGCATCTTTCAGCAGGGGGAAGGTGAGGATATCGCGCACCAGATTGAACGTAAATTCCAGGCTGCCTGCGCCGATGAATGCGATCTTGGTCATAAAACACTCCCACTTTGAAAATGAAGGACGCGAGTAAGCATTCCCAATCCCTTTTATCAGCCACGGATGACGCGATCGCCTTCGATCCCTCATGGCAAAGGGTTGGAGGACGCTACCTGCATAGGACTGGATGACATCAGTAAAAACAACCGCTACGCCAGGAAACTGACGAAAAACATCGATCGTCCTCAATGACATGACATTGTTGCGCAGAAACAGCCAGACGTCAAGGGCGTCAAAGCGGTTTGGCGGCACTGACCGACTGAACTCAGAACTTTTGGGCGATTCGCGCCGAAGGCGGGCCTACGCCCGCCCCATTGCTGAAAAGACGACGCTCCCCTAGCGGCTTACATGACAGTTGCGTTAGTAGTTACTTTCAAATACAAAAATAAGCGCTGAGCTCAGGCAATGATAGCGGCGTCCGCTACACACAGTGATAGCCGCAGCGCTATACCCTTGCACACTATCTTTGGCCGCGCTCAACCATTGGGAGATAGGTCGGACGAATGACCAGGGGGGATGTGCTTATCTCATTCACCTGGATCAGAGTACTAGCACCGAAAACCAGCTCTTTTTGGTTGTCGTTATCTACATCGGCAAAAGCCATCCCATTGATTGGGCCCCAACGACCAGTGCTCTGGTATTCGGGCCAGTACGGTGAAACGATTTGCGAGCCAATCAGCAACAGGCTTCGATTAGCCTCAAATACAGATGATGAACCGACTTGGCCCATGACAACAAACTCATTATCTCCATCATTGTCCAAATCAGCGGAGAAGATGTCATTAACGATAACGTCTCCCAGCGAGCGCTGCCAAAGCAACGCATAATCCACCCCATCCCACGCTTGAAGTTCGGTGTTCGCATTATAGCCAGAATAGTCAGATGCAACGATCAGCAACTGCCCAGCACTATTCATATCGCCATTGATGATGGCAAGCTGGATGGCATGTCGCCCAACGATATCTCCAAGGGGTCGATGCAACTTCTGAACCCGCGTTTCCAGATCGTAGACGTAGACGCTCTTATAAGTAAGTATAGCCAGGTCTAGCGCTGAATCACCGTCCAAATCACCAATGGCCAAATCTCTGACGCCGTCATCCAGGTCACTAATGTCCCATTGAATGATATCAGTTGCCCCATTGAAGATCTGCACATGGTGATTACTGAGGCCGACAACAATCTCATCCACAGGATCAGCATCCAGATTCATCACAGATAAAGCGCCTGGTGCGTTCTCGGACAGCGCTGCACTCTCCCCACCACATGAGTTATCCCGTCATAGACCCGTAAACGAGTCTTATGCCAGTCATCGGCGACAACGACAATTTCAAGGGCGGGATCAGAGTCCAGTTGTCCTACCGCAACCTGGTGCAGATCATAATATGAATCACTTACAACGGTAGACCATTCCAACCGATGTGTAGCGCCATCGTAAACCCGGATAGTGCCGCCAGCATACCCACTGGTAGTGCTAAAACCAGCCATGACTATCTCCATTTGACCGTCGTTATCGATATCCCCTACCGCCACAGAGAGGGGGCCATCCAGATCGTCACTGCTCCACTCGACGGTTTCACTCTCCCAATCGCCGATCAACAGGGCATCCTTGCCTGTAGATGAAAGTCCTGCTCCCCAAATGACCTCATTAACCTCATCGTTATCAGTATCACCCACCCCAATGCCGAACACACCGTGTAAAGAGTTGGGAATGCGCCACAGTTCGGCGCCGTCGCTACCACGATAACCAACGACGTTGCCCCACTGACTGGCTCCGCTTAGAACCTCATCAACGCCATCTCCATCTGTGTCGCCCACGGCGATCATATTCAATCCAACTACTGGACCTACGTGCCATTTTATGGATAAGGTGTCGGCCTCGAAAACGTAAATATCACTGTCAGAATAACCGCTCCCCTTGAAATAGGCAATCTCAGCAATGTTATCGCCATCCACATCGCCCAGCGCCATATATCTCCCAAAGCCACCGCTGTAGGCCCACTCTTCGGTTTGAAGGATGGCATTGAGGATATGAGCCGGGTTGCCATTCACTACAATTTCCAATTCCGAATCACCGTCAATGTCACCGATGCCGAGTTGATTTCCACCTTTGCCAGTTGCCCGCCATTCAAGCTCCAAGGTGTTTGCATCGTAGACGAACGTTGCATCAGCCCGCACGACGACTATCTCTTCACTCCCATCCTTGTCTACATCAGCCACGCCAATACCTTTAACATCCCGGACGCTTGTGTCGTCCGGAAGAGAAAACTCTTCCATTATCTCAAAATCATCGCTATCCAAAATAAAAACCTTTGAATTTGTAGCGCCTACGTATACCTCTTGCATTCCGTCGCCGTCCCGGTCGCCTGTTGTCACCTTACTGCACCCGAGTCGTTCACTATACAGAATGGTGTCATAATTGCCTCCAGTGGTTTTATTTAGCATATAGGCAGCCCCTCTGCTACAAGCCACAATATCTGTCACGCCATCCTGGTCTAGATCGGTTGCCACAATGCCGGAAGGGCCAACACCGTCGCTAATGATGCCAGTTGTCCACACAGGCGTCAAATCGATTTGAAGATGGCCGTTTGCCCTAGCATCATATACGGGTTTCAGCGCCAGACTGACCAGGCTTGCCACTAAGAAAAGTCCGCCCAAAAGTATCGCTGTTTTGTACCGCATTTTCACCTCCTTGGAAAGTATCCTATTGGTGGATAAGGCGTTGCGCCTACCGATGAATTAACCGCTGAAGGCGCGCTGCCTGGCCCGCGGGCTGCCGGCCCGTCCCCTGAGCGCAGTGTTAGCGCGCTGGGGTTGAGGGAGATGATGGTGGGGTTGAAGAAAATGTTGGCCGCGTCTAGAGTTGCCAACAGGTCAACGCCGCTCTCGCAAGACTCATTGTTCGGGAACGGCGGCGCCTCGCGAGGCCTCCTGCGACCGCAATTAGCATTGCTGGGGTGGAGATTGAAGAGCGCGACGTGGGGAAATCAATACGACCAGCGACGCCCAATCCGCAAACCGATTAATTGCATAAAGAGGTGGGAGTGCTGTCAATCTGCCACAGCTAAGTCTGACTTTACTCATGCTGATGAATGTACAAGCCTGACATCTCATCACGACACGAGATGCCAGGCCTAACAAGGTATCTTTTGTTGAATAGATGATGTCACTGAGGCGTTACATCGCCCACAAGCCAATAAGGCGATGGGCACAGCTCGCTGTCAATGCTTTTGTCTGTAACAATTGTAAACTCTTCTCCATGAGGCTCAGAAACGTTACCTCCACCGAGATTCACCAATTGATCACCAAGCCTGATTTCAACCTTCTTGTCATTAGGCAGAGTTATCTCAACATATCCCGTATCAGGATGAACAACAGGATGAAAGTCAGGGGGCCAAACCAACGTTTTTCGCGATCCATCTAGGTCTATCAGAGACAAACATCCATGTTGATAAGTGATGTGTCCGACTGCAAGCGCTACTAACCGCGTTACTGTAACCGCTTTCGTTGCAACAGTAGTTGGTGACGAAACTGTTGCTACATTATTCTGTCCGATATTGGCCTTTCGGGCACAACCAAACAAAATCGGCATTAAAAGCAAAAACAGCAACGGCCAACGGGGGACTTTTTTTATGGCCTGACTCTGAATGACTCTTTTCATATTTCTACCTCCGCGTGAGCGTGCGCACACCAAGTATGTATATGGTAAAGATGATCAACTGGGGCAAGGTGCGGGCGATGAACAAAAAAGACTATGCCTTTGTGGAAATGGCAAGACGGCGGGCGCGGGCGCATGATGCGCGGGTGTGCGCGGGCGTGACAACCTTCAGTCAGCAGCCTGGAACCCAGTAGTGTAAACTTTTTCTGTAAAATGGGTCAAAGGCAGGCCAGAGGGTATCCTGTAAATCACGACAAGATACAGGAGGAACCCCCCATGACCTGCCAAGAGCATTGTACCTTACCAAATGAGATCGTGGAAGGCATCATCAACCAGGGGATAGACTACATCCCGGAGATGATCCGCATTCTAATCAATCTGGCTATGCAAATGGAGCGTCAGGCCTACCTGCAAGCCGGCCCGTACGAGCGCACGCCGGAGCGGAGGGATTACGCCAACGGCTACAAGCCGAAGACGGTAAGCACCCGGCTGGGGGCCATCACCTTTGACGTGCCCCAGGTGCGGAAAGG
>CAZYSY010000218.1:0-7176 GCA_964650295.1 uncultured Caldilineales bacterium
CGAAAAAGCTCTTGACGATGAACATGAAGGCCAGGGAGATGATGGCCAGATAGTCGCCCCGGGTGCGGAAGGAGGGAATGGCCACGATGAGCGCACTGACTGCCGCGGCCGCGCCGCCCAAAATCAAAGCGATGGGGAACAGGAAAGGCGCCAGGGATGCGGGTAACTTGGCTGCGCCAAACAAGTTGCTATTGGTGAACAAGGCGATGGTGAACACCGAAGTGACGTAGGCTCCCACCGCCATGAAGCCGGGGTGAGAGGCGGAGAACTCGCCCATGTAGCCGTTGATGACATTGAGGCTGAGGGTGACGATAACCGCAATCATGGTCAGCCGGGTCACCAATTCCCGATAGGTGCTGATGTCTGTCCACAGCCTCAACACCAGATAAAGCAGCAACAGATGCAGCAGCACCGAGAGGATGGTCGAACGTCTGAAGATGAGCTCCGATAGTTTATTGGCAAGGCCAGCGCTCAGCCGGGCCACCAAAAAAAGTGGGATGATGTAGATGAGCAGATCGTAAATGAGCACAGATGCAATGGTGCCAAGATCGTTGAAGATGAAGGGAAAATGCAGGCTGGGTTTGGTGAAGATGACCAGCGAGCCAAACAAAGCAGGAATTTTGGATAATCCCAGCATTCGGGCCAGGAGTTTACCCGAGAACATCTCGAGCAAAACCACCACCAGACTGGCCAAAAGCCACCCCAATGCTGGTGTTTTCTCAAATGGCGCAGCCAGCTTTTGATAAAGCTGTCGCCATTTTCTCATCTTCGTCGAGCCTGGAGTGCTTTTCGATGACATAGAAGCCTCTTGAAGAATAAGGAATGATTGAAGATGCATGACAAAAGAGTGAAAGTGACATTCCCTGCATCCTTGCCATCTTTAATCTTCGAACAATTATCATTTGACGGTTATAACCGCAGTTTTGAGGTGTGTTCTTCGCCAAACAAACCGTGGGGGCGGAACACCAGAATGATTAAGATGATGGAATAGGCGATGAGGTCCCGATAGGTGGAAGGAAACAGGGTCGCCGAGAAAATTTCGATGAATCCCAGCATAAATCCAGCAATGGCCGCCCCTTTGATCGACCCGCGACCACCCAAGATCGCGGCCACAAAGGCCTTCCAGCCTACGGTGATGCCCATGTAAGGGTCCAGCACCGGGTAGGCCATGCTGTAGAGTACGGCCGCAGCGCCAGCCAAAGCTGAGCCCAGCGCAAAGGTCAGGGAGGCGATGCGATTCAGGGGGACGCCCATCAGCGGCACAGCGGCGAAATCATAGGCCATGGCCCGCATGGCCATTCCCCATTTGGTGTTGCTCACAAACCACTGTAGCAGGAGCATCAACACAATAGACACCACCACGATGAGAATTTTTTGCCAGGAGATGATAACGCCGCCGATGATGGGCTGCGCCGCAGAGCTGAGCGCTGGCAGCAGGTCGGGAAACTTCATGCGCTGCGCGCCAAAGATGGCCAGAATGGCGGTCTCAAGGATGATGCCGATCATCAGACCGGTGATGGCTGCAGAGGCTCGCGGTGCGTTGCGCAGGGGACGGTATCCGATGCGCTCCACCGCCATGCCTAGGAAAGAGGTGAGGAACATGGTGGCCAGGATGACCAACACCAACACCAACCACGAGGGCAATGCGATGAGTCCGGCCGCGGTTCCGAATAAGGCCAGAAACGCAGTGGCCACAAAAAAGCCGATATAAGCCCCCACCATGAAGATATCGCCGTGGGCAAAATTGAATAGCAAGAGGACGCCATAGACCATCGAATAGCCTAATGCGATGAGGGCATAGAAACTACCCCATTGCAGAGCATTGACGACATTTTGAAAGAAGGCAGTCATGCTCACTCCTCGTTTCGATGGAACAGGCCAAACATACGAGATGGCCTGAAGATGAAAGATGTTCGACAGGGCCTTTCACGGTGAGGAGAAAGGCCCTGTGCTTCATTCTTGTGGGCTTCTTCGCCCAGAACTAGAGATTACTACTGATGGTTAGATCGAAAAATGCCAGGGTCGAAACTCATCAGGATGATAGACGAGGGTGTTCGAAGGGAAGATAACGCCCAGTCATCGACCATCCTCCTGGAATCCTGGCTGAGATACGTTCTCGACCTGAACCTCAGCAAGAGAAAGCGGACATGGTCATGTCTTGGTTTCGTGGGTTTATTGACCTTCGGGGCAAACTTGCTTGTAGAACTCGAACTCGCCCTGGTCATTGATCTTTACGATTACCGCACATTTGATCGGGTCGCCCTGCTCGTTGAAGCTCATCTTTCCGGTGATGCCATTAAATTCTTTGATGTTGGCCATGGCATCGCGTACGCATTGACGGTCTTTCTCGATGTCGCCAGTAATCTTACCACAGTCCTGGATGGCCTTTTTGACGATGTTCATGGCATCCCAGGTCAGTGCGCCCACATCATCAGGCACATAACCATATTTCTTGTTGTAGCGGTCGATGAATTCTTTGGTGGCTCCGGTCGCGCCCTTGGCCACGTAGTGGGTGCTGAAGAAGTTGCCGTTGCAGTCTGCACCGCACAGCTTGGTTAGCTCGGCCGAGCCCCAGCTATCGGAGCCAAGGATGGGCTTATCCCAGCCCAACTGATGGGCCTGGGGCACGATGAGGGCCACTTCGTTGTAGTACTGGGGTAGGAAGAGCACATCCGCGCCAGAATCCTTGATCTTGGTCAATTGGGCGCTGAAGTCCGCATCCTTGGTGGTGAAGCTTTCGAAGGCCACCACTGAGCCCGGTCCGTGGATCTCTTCCCACGCGTTCTTGAAGTACTCGGCCAGACCCTTGGGGTAGTCGCTGGCGACGTCGTAGAGCACCGCAGCCTTTTCCGCGCCAAATTCCTCGGTGGCGAATTTGGCCAGCACCGGCCCCTGGAAGGGGTCCAGGAAGGGGGTGCGGAAGACCCAGGGTCTGTCTTTGGTGGTGTTGGGGTTGGTGGACCACGGGCTGATCATGGGCGTCTTTAGATCGTTGGCGACGCCGCCCGCGGGCACAGCCTGTTTGGATGACTGCGGGCCCACAATCACCAGCACCTCGTCCTGAGTGATGAGCTTGGTGTTAGCCTTGGCCGCGGATTCGGCCTTAGACTCATTGTCCTCGATGACCAGCTCCACCTTGTATTTCTTTCCCCCCACTTCCAGCTCAGGATTATCTTCCAACCACATCTGCGCCGAATATTTGGTGCCCTCGCCTACTTTGGGAATATCGCCGGTCAACGGGGCGTTGATGCCGATTTTGATGGTATCTGCGCCTCCTGCGCCTGCACAGGCTGTCAGCACAACCATCAATGAGGCCAGTAGAATGACGATGATAATCGCGCGCTTCGACATGTCTCTCCTCCTTTGGGAAAGGCGCCTCGAGTCTTGACGTGCGGTTCTTTGTTGCTCCCCACGCCAAAAACTCTAAGCGTGGATGGAAAAACCTCTTCTATTGTGAAAAAGGCGAACAATGGATGCAAGTTTAGCATAAAATGGAAGACGTGTCACATTTGTGAATCGCCGATGGTTTCGGCTGCCATCTTGGCCAATGTCCGGGCTCGCTCAGGCGCTTCGCCAACGTAGTCACTGACATCCAAAAGTGAGCGAATGCGTGTCGCCGGAAGCAACGACGTCAGCGCCGGTTCCGCGGCCAGTAAATCGGCCAATGGATTTGTCTTCCCTTGCGCCACATTCGCCCAGGCGGTGAGGCTGTGTTTGCGAAGAATCTCATGCAGATGTTGTCGATCTCCGCCTACTTTGACCGCTTCCATCAATACGCTTTCTACTGCCGCAAAAAGACCATACGCGTCAAGATTGCGTTGTATGGCGCCGGGCCACACCTGGACGCCCTGGATGATCTGCGTGGTGGCAAGCAGCACTTCATCGGTGGCCAGAAAAGCGTTGGGGATGATGATGCGACGGTTGGCGGAATCATCAAGCGTGCGTTCCAATAGGTTGTGGGCAGCGTTATGCCAGGCCGTTGCCGGAAGTGAGGCGACATAACGGGCCAGACTGTCGATCTTTTCAGCGGTGATGGGGTTGCGCTTGAATGGCATGGCAGACGAGCCCACCTGCCTTTGACCAAACGCTTCGGAAAGTTCGCCAAAAGCAGGAGATTGCAAAATGCGTAGATCAAAGGCGAATCGATAGCAGGTTTGCGCCAGGCCCGCCAGTGCGTTCAAGAGCTGCCAATCCTGTTTGCGTGGATAGGTTTGCGTTGTCACAGGAAATGCTTTCAAGTCGAGTTCAGCCAATGCCCATGCTTCTAACTCGGCTGGCGTAATGGTAGTCTCCATCAACAATTGTCGATAAGAGGCCATCGTGCCTGTGGCGCCTTTAAATCCCTTGGCCCGCAGGTTGGCGCGGATGCGATGCAATTCCTCCCAATCCGCCAACAGATCTTGAAGCGTTTGGGCAAAGCGGTATCCCAGCGTGGTGGGTTCTGCGGGTTGGATGTGGGTGTAGCCCATAACTGGCGTATCCGCGTAACGCTCCACCAGTTCGATGAACACCTCCATGACGCTCTTCACCCTTTCAAGAATCAGATCGAGCGCCTCTTGCTGGCGCAAAATCTCGGCATTGTCCACAATATCCATACTGGTGGCGCCCAGGTGGATGACGCTGCCTCCCACGGGGCATTGCTCGGCGAAAACCTGAATTTCGGCCATAACATCATGTCGGATGACAGATTCGACAGCCAGGGAGCGTTCCAGGTCGATGTCACCAGCATGCGTTTCGATATCGACCAACTGTTGGGGAGCGATCAGGCCCGCCCTGGTTTGCGCTCGGGCCAAAGCCACCCACACCCTTCGCCACAACCTGCGGCGGTGACGTTCTGAAAATAGCTGGCGCATGGCGTCGCTGCCATAGCGCCATGAGAAAGGGGAGTGATAAATATCGTGTTCGGACATAAAACAAAAGCATTCCTGATTTTAGTCGCAGGTTGTCGCAGAAACGAAGTTCGCGTTAGTGGATGATCATCTCTTAGTAACTCATGTTATGCACTTGCCAGCCAATAGTCCGGAACAAGGCAGCTTGCGTTTTCGTTTCGGCCACGGACCATAAGACGAAAGGACGAACATAAACAATAGACAACCAATGTGCAACTCTTTGGCGCATCAACGGGCTTATCAAACATCTTCCGCTGAACAAATCGACGAACATGGACAAAAAGTGACCAATGTGGACGAAATCAGCATCTTGCTTCCTCCATTTTCGCCCTGTCGTCCCTTCGTCTGTTGTGGGACAGCTGATCAAGGCATCAAAACCTGCTTTTTAGAACAAAAAAGTCGCACAACAGACAACAGACAATAGACATCTTCGTCCTTTCGCCTATCTTCGTCAACCTTTGTCCATGTTCGTCAATATGCGCTGGCACTTTTTCTCGAGTTCCTAACGTGCAGCTACTTAAGAACAATAAGCCGAGAATCGTTGATAAAACGCTTGACAAAAATGCAAAGTTGGTGTAAGATAAAAGTACTTTATATTTCAAAGCTCTTTACAGTTAGGAGGAAACCATGAACGTTAGCAAAAATGAAGCTCAAACCTATCTGCAGATCATTGAGGAAGTGCAATGTCAGGCCAGAAAAGCATTGGCCCACGGCGGCGGTCCCTTCTTTATGATGATTTGGGGATTGGTCTGGTTTGTGGGCTATCTAGGAAACCAGTTTTTACCTTCACAAACCGCTGGGATGTTGTGGTTCGGCGCAGGCATGGCAGGCATGACAGCCTCCTTTTTTACAGGTTGGTGGATCTCCAAACAACTGCGGCGGCCAGGACATGATGCCCGTATCGGTCTGTTTTGGTTGGCGTGGCTCATTTACACCTCGCTCATCATTGGCATCTCTGGCGCCTTCTCTGATCTTACCCTGATGAGCGTGCTCATCGCCATCATGGCCATGTTTGGTTATGTGGTGATGGGGTTGTGGTTATGGAAACCCCTGGCAGGAGTGGGCATACTTGTGACGATTTTGGCTGTGGCCGCTTATCTGCTGCTTCCGGGCTACGTCAACCTAATTATGGCCATCTTGGGCGGCGGTGTATTGTTCATCAGCGGTCTGTACATCTACCACAATTGGAGGTGAATCGTGCTCCATCTTGATCCGATCATTCATCAACCTGTGAGATTGCAGATCATGGCCGCGCTGACCGCGCTGCCCCAAGATGCGCAGATGGAATTCGTTGCTCTACGCAAGATGCTGGGGCTTTCCGACGGCAACCTTAGTGTACATTTGCGCAAGCTGGAAGACGCGGGCTATGTGCAGGTGGAAAAAGCCTTTGTGGGGCGCAAACCTCGCACCTTCATTGCCGCAACGCCCACTGGACGCGTGGCTTTCGATGAGCATGTACAGGCCTTGCAGGCTATTATTCAGCGCTCAGAATAAGCGATAGAACCGCCCGCGCTTGTGGGCTGGTTCTCCAACTGTGCAACGAAAAACTCCTCACCATCATGATATTCTGGCCATGTTGTGAGGAGTTTGATTTGCCAATGAAGGGATGGGGGAGTGATGGGCGTCAGTCGATCAGCTCAGCCGTGCAATAGGGACAGCGTACCGCAGCCAGGGGAATCTCCATGTGACAATATGGACATTCCTTGGTGGTCGGTTCCGCTGGGGCCGTTTCAGGCTCTTGTTGGAGTTTGTTGTAATAACGCACCAACAAGAACACCACAAAGGCGATAATAATAAAGCTGATTACCGCGTTGATGAACACACCCCAGGCGATAACCACCGCCCCCGCGTCTTTGGCCTCTGAAAGGCTGGCATAGGGGCCGGTCGGGTCGCCTGGTTTGAGCACGGTCATTATGTTGGCGAAATCAACGCCGCCCAACAGCAGCCCAATGGGCGGCATGATGACATTATCCACCAATGATTTGACCACTGCGCCAAAGGCGGCGCCAATGATAATGCCAACGGCCATGTCTACGACATTACCACGTTTCAAAAACTCCTTGAATTCCTTCCACATCGTATATTTGCCTCCTCGGTGCGAAATATTGTATCAGGTGACCAAAAGCGTGCATGCAGCGCACAGGTTTGACAGAAACCGGGGCATTGCCTCATACGCAAAGTTCCGATTCACATTTAGTATAACAAAGGGATGGGGTTTCAGAAAGTCGTGGCCCATCGGTGCAGCAGTTTCAAATTTGCCGTTGCTCCAAGCCCCCCTCCCAGCCTC
>CAZYSY010000219.1:0-8129 GCA_964650295.1 uncultured Caldilineales bacterium
GCGCCGAATGAATTCGGGCCTGGGGGCCTGGGGCCGCCCGTCGGCCTGCGCCGACGGTTTGCGCCTGTCCTCCCTCCCCGTGCTGCGGCCCGCGGCCTGGCGCAGACCGCCATGCCCGTGCTACAATGCCCACAGCCCGCCGCTACACCGGTCAGCGGCTGGATGCGGAAACGGGCCTGTACTTTTACAATGCGAGATATTACGACCCGGCCCTCGGGCGTTTTACCCAGCCCGACACCATGGTGCCCGACCCGGGCGACCCGCAGAGCCTGAACCGCTACAGCTATGCGGGCAACAATCCGTTGCGGTATACGGATCCGAGCGGGCATTATATTATCGAAGACAAGGACCCGCCTCTTCTAAACCGGCTTTTTCACATTCCAGATTCACAGGTTTTCCTGTCGCCTAATCATCCTTACAACCCTACAGAGCAAGGGTTATTGGTTTCCGCTTCCACTGTGCAAAGTTGGGGGGAGGAAATAACTTTTGAGCCTTCAATTGTTCCGGATGAAGGCACACGAACCGTTGGAGCATGTGGGGCTGGCGGTGGCATTACTTATGGACAAGTATGTGGAGGTGTGACCATTGATAATGAGGGGGATTTCTATTTTCATTGGTCTTCAGAGGGAGGTACGGTTATGCTGGGAACAGCGAGCGCCACTATCTATTATGCCAGCTCCAACGCCGATGATGGCAAGTTATTACTGGGGCCATACATGGATGTGGGGGTTAGCGGTGGGGAAATCATTATTGCAGGATACGAGTACTCCACAATGGACAGCAATGGCCCTCATACTCCTGGAGGGAAAGTGGATCAACATAAATTCAGTATCGGATATGGCTTCGATATAGGTGCAGGACCAATCGAAGGACACGTTGGCGGCGGGACAACAAAAAAAATCGGGGCCACATACAACATATACGATCTCTTTAACACCTTGAAAGTTCAACTAAACGGTCCTAATAGATAGGCCAGGAGCCAACTATGTCTACCGATATTTTTTTAGTTTCCTTCTTTTTTATAGGGACCGCCCTTTTTCTGTTTATCTTTCCTGATAGAATATACGATTTTTTCCTTGATACAAAACGAGATTATTATCGCATTTGGCAGGGAGAAAGGGCCAGGCGCCCAGAAAAATTGTTAATTAGAAGGCAATCTGCTAAATGGCTTGCAAGGATATTTTCGATAATAATCATTCTTTTCTTCCTATTTGTGCTTTGGTTTTTTTTAGTTGTGGCACCGCATTTGGAGCCTGTGGCATTTCGCTAAATTGCCTCCATATCAATTTGTCAATTGCTGCAAATCATTTTTACATAGTGCAGATCGCTACACCAGTGGTACAACACCCGCCAGCTACCGCCACACCGGCCCGCGGCCAGATGCGGAAACGGGCGTGAGCGCCGAATGAATTCGGGCCTGGGGTATGGAGCGGCGGCACTGCTCCAACGAGTTCGCCCTGCCCCTCAACTACTCACACCAAATGCCGTGGGACGCGTAGGTGAAGAAGCCGTAGGGATTACTGGGCCGAAGGAAAGAATTCCATCGCTTACCAGTACCGCGAATTGTCGAATTCCAGACGCTTTAGACAATGTTAATCTCGTGCTCACAGAAGTAAAGAATGTATCTCGATTATCGTATACAAAGCAACTACAGGACTTCCATTTGTGGGCCCAGCAAAGGGGCTACACTTTGGAGTTGTATGTACGTCAATCCACCGAACTTTCAGGCCGCTTGCAAAATGCCATAGATCGAGGAGCGATCATTTTGAGGTATTTGCCATGGTAAAACACCAGCACTTGTCCCGAGAGGAACGCATTGCAAGAAACATCGCTGATTCTCAGCCAATCCTTGTCGATCTACGCAGACAAGGGATTCAAATTGATTCATTGAGCGATCTGGTCAACACAGCCATAGATTATCGCTCTGCCATACCCTCGTTGATTGATTGGTTGGGATGCACAGAGAATCTTGATATTAAGGAAACGCTTGTTCGCGCCCTAACAGTGAAATGGGCTAGACCAATAGCGGCACGTCCTCTCATCAGAGAATTTCTGAGAGTGCCTGATTCTGAAGAATTTGGTTTGAAGTGGGCTATTGGCAATGCCCTTTCCGTGGCCGCTGATGATAGTGTGTTCGATGGTATCGTGGCGTTGGTCAAAGATAAACGACATGGTCGAGCGCGCGAAATGCTAGCTGTAGCATTGGCTAATATGAAAAATCCCAAAGCGGTTGATGTTTTGATAGAGCTTCTTGATGACGAGGAAATCGCTGGACACGCACTCAGCGCTTTACGTAAGCTGGCTCCCCCAGAAGCCAGTGAAGCAATTGAACCCTTTGTAAACCATCCAAAGACCTGGGTCAGGAATGAAGCCAAGCATGCGTTGAAGAAGATTGACAGCAAACTAGCGCGGGCCGCCAAGAAGCGAGCGGAACGGAAATGAGAAACCACAGCCCGTGAACGGGCCTGTGCCTGACGCCCGCGTCGCGCGACGCCCAAACAAAGCGCCTCGGGGCCTGCCAGCTTGCAGCCCGGGCCTTGGGGCCACGCCACCTCCTTCCAAGACCCGCCGCCGTGTGGTAAACCGGCTGTTTTCCAGCGCGGGCCCGCACAACCGGCGAGTCACAGACTCGCCTGGGCGCAGGTGTGTGCGCCCGCCCGCACATCATACGCCCGCGCCTGTGCCTGACGCCCGCCCGCGCGACGCCCGAACAAATCGCCTCACGCCCACCAGCCTTCAGCTCGGGCCTGGGCCACCGCGGGCCCGAGCCACGCCACTTCCCTCCAAGACCCGACACCTTGTGGCAAACCGGCTGTTTTTCGCCGCGTGCTCGCGCACATCATGCGCCCGCGTGCATGCCCGCAACCCGCGCCCGCGCGACGCCCGAACAAATCGCCTCGGCCTCTGTCAGCTTGCGGCTCGGGCCTTGAGCCATGCTACCTCCTCATCGCGGTGGACCGCACGGGGAGTTATCCGCAGCCGTGTATCGGGCGGGCGGGGGAATAGATAGAAAATGATTGCTAGTTATCGGATGGCATGTTTGTCTGAAAGATCATCTCCGTTTTGAAGAATGGCCTCCTCAGGAACGATGTGAAAATAATAATTACTATTCTTCCCAGTTTTTTCTGAGGAAAAGGGACGAATTCTGACGCGGAAGAATCCATCCTCCCAAAAGGTATAGGTTATCCGAGAAGCCAATCCAACACCGCTGTCATCATCACGTGCCAGCGGATCATCATCTGTGTAGTAATACAATTCCATCACCGTATCAGCATTACTCCCAAGGTTGTAGGTTTCCAAGACATATCTCCCATCTAAACCCTCAATCTTTATCCAATCTTCATCATTTGAAACATGGAAATTATGGCCATCGGGGCTGTCAATGAAGAAATACCACTTAGCCATGTCGGGAGCGTTGTCTGGCTCATATGAATCAGGTGATACGTCATTCTCGTTACTTTGTTTTGTAATCCAGCGGATGCGATCGGTTCTGTTGCCAGCCTTGTCATGAATCTCAGCGCCGATCATGAATCGCTGGCCTGCCGGGACGCCGGACATATCCCAAAGAACCTCATAGGGTGGCGTTCGATCGCGAGAGATTTCTTGCCAGCGTCCTGTGCCGTTGGAGGTGAATTTCACGTAATCGATGCCTGATCCGGAATCGCTGGCGTTCACCCGCAACCATACCGGCGCCGTTATGCTGGCGTTTGGCCTTGGTGCTGTGAAATCACCACTGGGCGGCGTGGTGTCACTTGATGAAGAATCTTGTTTTGTAATCCAGCGGATGCGATCGGTTCTGTTGCCAGCCTTGTCATGAATCTCAGCGCCGATCATGAATCGCTGGCCTGTCGGGACGCCGGACATATCCCAAAGAACCTCATAGGGTGGCGTTCGATCGCGAGAGATTTCTTGCCAGCGTCCTGTGCCGTTGGAGGTGAATTTGATGTAGTCGATGCCAGAGCCGCCAGCATCGTCATGAACGTCTACTCGTAGCCAAACCGGAGCGGATACCTCCGCATCCCGTGCGGGTTCTGTAAAATCTCCGGTCGGGGGCGTTGTATCACCTTGGGTCCATGCAAGTTTGGCCATGGCCCATCCTTCATGCTCATACATTTCGAATCGCACGATGTGCTCACCCTCAGATAAATTTTGTTTAACTTCATGTGCATCTCTTCCCCATGTCCATTTATCAAAGATAAGCTGATCATCTATCCATAATCGCGCGCCATCATCTCTTTCTATCATGAATGTGTAATATCCTGCAGAGAAGTCGATTTTACGCACCCAGCGTATACTAAAATGATCGGAGGGCAGACCTGGGGCAGGACTGGCTTCTTTCCAGTCAAAATCAATATTTTCGTCTCTTCTAACCAATTTAGGACGTCCCTGAAGGGATTCATTATCGTAGTATTCCCCCAACCATTCGTCGGTCGGTAGATTTGGCGTCGGTGAAGGGGTTGGAGTAGCGGTGGCGCTATTGTTATTTGTAGAAAGGGTAAAGATACTGCCTGAATAATTACCATTCCCTAAACTCACTATTGGATATCTTATCCAGTCGCCATTCCAAACTTCACCACCAATACCTGGGGTTACTCCGATGACTTTATAAGAACTCCAGTTGTTGATAGGATAGGGATGGAAATAATAGAAACGATAACGCACTCCGGTGGGAGCTTTCCAAAAGAAGTTGCCGTTGGCATCGGTCACCAAATTAGCTACCCATCTCTGGATACTATTTCTTCCTGATAGATTGGAGCCCCAAACTTGGATATAAGCAAATCGGGGCAAGGGACGTCCATCTTGATCTATCACCCGACCAGAAAACTGGAGATCTTGGGCCGATGGAGTAGGCGTTGTTGTGGCTGTAGGCGTTGGGGTGTTAGTGGGCGGACGACGCGTACGTGTGGGTGTTGGGGTGGGGGTGTTGGTGGCCGTCTTACTCGATACAGATATGTAATTGTTCCGGATTTTGTTATTAGATCCTCCAGGTCCAGAGACATCTAGTCTAACTGTATAATCACCCGCTTGTGAATAAGTGTGATCATGATATGAATTACATGAATGTCCTGTTTGCCCGTCTCCATAATGCCAGGTGCACGACGACATATTGTCTGTCGAGACGATATGAAAGCGTACTTTCAATGGAGCTTGACCACTCAAAGGCCATGCATCAAAAGTAGCAGATGGTGCGGGAGGACGAATTTCGAACGTCCATTCGTCACTCCAGCCGCTCCATTGTGCTCCACCCATGTTATACGCTTCTACATGCCAGTGATAGCGCCCCGGGGACAACTTTCCAAGATGCCATTCGGTGCGGCTATGATGGCCTGAGTTGTGACGAGCACCGCCCTCCTTCCAATACTCAGCAGCATACTCCGTTGCATTCGTCGATGAATCCCAATCTAAAACCACGTCTGCTCCTTGGGAGATCGTTGCGCCATCTTGAGGTGATTTCATCCTGGGTTTTGCAGGGGGCGATTGGGTGCGGCGTTGCACTTTGAGGGATGACAATTGGTCATTGCCGATATGGTTATCGCTCAAGTGAGAATCATCGTGTTCAAAGGTCTCGCAGTCATTAAAACCATCGTGCTTGCAGAGGATGGCTTTCACATTACTTCCAATCCGGATGGATGATGCGGTGTCATTAGGAAATCCCATGGCCGGGGGATTCGGGTATTCACCAATCCCCTTGACGACACAGCGCCCTCTGAAATTATCGTGTTCAAATAGGGCGACTTGGTCAGCGTTAATCGGGCAGGACGACTCACGACGCTCTACTTTTACGGATGAAACCTGATCGTTGCCGATATGGTTATCTCCCAAATGGTTGTCGTCATGCTCAAAAGTCTCGCAATCATTGAATCCATCGTGTTTGCACAAAACAGCCTTGACATTGCTTCCGACCTTCACGGATGAGATAGAATCGTTGGGAAGGCCAATCGCTCCGGGGTTAGGGTATTCGCCTACATTTTTGACCACACATCGCCCGCGATAATCATCGTCCATGAAGAGGGCTATCTGATCGGCATTGATTGGACAATTGGAGGGAGGGGGTTGGCTGGTGTCGATCACAATCCGTCTCGACGCCCACGGGCCGCGATTGTCACCGGACCAGGCGGCGACATGCCAGTAGAATGTTCCATCATGGGGGAAATCGTAAGTGTATTCATCGGGCCCTACCCCGGTGTCTTTGATGATGCCATCTTCGGGGTCGGAACCGGTGGTAATATGGAGGGTGTAACCTCGCAGTCCGGAACATTGGGGCGCGGCCCAATCTAGGCGCACATGTCGTTCATGGACTGTTTCGCCATCGCCGGGCGAGAGGAGTGACGGAGCTGGACAAGTGTTGCCACCGCCTCCGCCGCCTGGACGATGGTGGTCTATCCAATCACTGGGCTTTATGTATCCCCACCATTCCGGATTGGCATCAGTATCAGTGTAGCCTGGGCCTGGCCATCCTGCTTTCATGCATAATCGTCGTCCATTTACCCATTCTGGTGCGTCTTGCATATTGCCATATCGGCGAATTTCAAAATGTGTGTGTGAGTTGCTCCCCCAATTATAAATTTGTGCGATAACTTGTCCCCGGCTCACGTCACTCCATTGGCTTACTTTCCGGTTAACGTGACCATACATGGAGTAGATCAACGGATTACCCCAAGGAGTTGATTGACCAGAAGGAAGTCTGTGTTCAATAATAATTGCGTCGGCGTTATCCCAGCGACCAGCCCAAATTACGCGTCCATTGGCTATGGCGTAAACATTTGAGCCTGCATTTCGAAACCAGTCCTCTCCCGTGTGTTGCAATTGCGACATCGTTTTGCCATAGCAATTTGACCATTTATTTAGATAGGGATTTTGAGCATTAAATGATGCATACCAGGGAGGTCTTCCTGAACTTCCATCTCGAGGATCCACCGGAAAATCAAATCCATCCGTATCCCTTGCATCTACGGCTTCATTAGATCGATATGTCCGAGACGGCAGTACAGTGAAACTCGCAACCATTTTTCCAAAGATATGCTCATCCCTCCAGTCAGCATTTACATCGCCTGTTGAATTAAATATCAGAAAATAAGTAGCGCCATTCGCCTCTATAAAGTATTCAATATGTTTACTATTTACAATGTCATATGGATTTCGTCCATAATGCTGTTCGGTTTTTAGAGCGTGAATGTTTCCCTTTAGCAAAACTTCGCTGGCATCGGGCCAAATGGAACGGATATACTCTTTTGACAAGGGGGGTATCCGGGTAATGATATGGATGCGTTCGCCAAATTGTAAATCGCTAGGAACACCTTGGTAATATGCTTGATACTGATTTACGCGTTCTTGAATCGGTAAATCTATCGGATAAGAGATAACATAACCAAATTTTGTTGTTTTATACCAATGCCAATCAGATGCAGTGCGAGGCGCATTAGGGGTATGCTTAAGATATTCTGTCTCTTTATTTGAGGCGAATGACGCGGTTATACAATAAAGATCGAATAATAGAACACTGAGAAAAAGAATAGAGAACGAAATCAAAATTTTATAACTGGAAGATTTGAGTGTTACTTTTCTCATCCGATGAGCAACCCTTGAGAGTATGTGAAAGTTTGGAAGTGATGCTATCAAATCAAGAGGACATGTCCGAGCGCCGACAGACTAGTCAGCGCCCGGATGGAATAGCTTACTTCTTTACTAATCGCCACAACTGGTTGGCTCCGCCGCCGAATTGCCATTGTTGCACATTGGCCCCATTGTCTTGACGCGCTCCTTCCACGTCCAGGGCTTTGCCGCTATGTTTGGGCATGAGTCGATAGGCGTCGCCATGCTGTTCCAGTCGCCAAAGCTGATTATCACCGCCATGACAATCCCACTGGATGATGTTGGCCCCGTTATCGCGGGACGCCCCCGTCACATCCAGGCACTTGCCACTGTGCACAGCAATGATTTTGTAGTATCCGCCACCTGCACCCACTAAATGCCAGCGCTGATTGGGACCACCGCCACAGGCCCACTGTTGTACGTTTGCACCGTTGTCCTGGCGGGCGCCCTCCACATCCAGGCATTTACCGCTGTGCTTGGCAATAATCTCATAGGTCTGGCCACTACTGCCGCCACCTCCGCCCGACGACTTCTTC
>CAZYSY010000220.1:0-27473 GCA_964650295.1 uncultured Caldilineales bacterium
CACCGTGCCTGCGGCGTAGTTGGTCTTCAGATAGCGGTCGATCTCGAAACCATCGCCCAGGAAGACGATCTCCACCTTGGCGCCGGTCTCTTCTTCAAACTTCTTGAAGGACTCGTACATGGTCTCGTAGGGCTGGCCGCCGATGAGAGCCACACGAATGGTGACCCCCGACAGGTCTTTATCCAGACCGGCGTATTTTGGCTCACTTGATGTGTCGACGCCGACGCCTGGATTTTCAAGTTTCTTTTGCTTCTCGGCGCCTTCATAATAGCCTAGATCTGCCATCATGTCGTGGGTTTCTTGCACGGCCTGTTCCAGACCTTCCTTTACACCCACGTCACCCAGGATGATGCTCTGTAACTGGGGATACCACAAGTTGGTGAAAGAAATCCAGTCTGGGAACAGCGGTGGGGTAAAGAAGTCTTCCGCGATCTGGGTTTGCACAATCTCCAGACGGGTTTTGTCCAGCGGATTGTCTGATTTCTCTGCATCCTCGATGATTAATTTCCACACATCGTCCCGCACAGGCAGCAAACCTCGCTGGGCTTCTTCGTAGGCCACTTCCTGAGATGTCAGGAATTTGATAAGTTGCGCCGCGGCTTCCTTGTTCTGAGCCGCCTTGGGGATGGAAAATGCGTGTGCACCCGCCCATCCGGTATGAATGTTTCCATCTCCCACCGGTCCACGTGCAATACCGAATTTGCCCGCTACTGCACATTTATCCGGATCTTGGAAGAAGCCATACCAGCCGGGCCATTCCAGATAAAACGCCACTTTGCCATCGCACCAGTTCTGCGCCACCTCGGGCCACAGCAGGTTGGTGGTGTCCTTGGGGATTAGCCCATTGGCATAGAGATCTCGCATCCACTGCGCCGATTTTTGGCCTGCTTCATTGTCGAAAATGGGATTCCAGTTTTCGTCGAAGTAATCACCGCCATTGGCTTTAAGTATTTCATAGAAACGACCTGCCAGCGCCTCTTCTTTGCCCGCGAATTGCGTCCCATATTCAATGACGCCTTCGTTGACGAAGAACTCGGCCATGTCGTACATCTGGTCCAGCGTGGATGGTGATGCAAGATCATAGCCATATTTGTCTTTGAACTTGGCTTGTAGGTCCGCATCCTCGAACAAATCGGTGCGGTAGTGCATGCTTGAGATGTCAGCATGGCGAGGAATGAGCTGTAATTTGCCATCAATGGTCGCCGCGTCGATAATAGCAGGGCTAAAGGCGGCCAGTTCTTCGGGGGTGAAGTACTGGTTGAGGTCCTCCACGAAATCAACGTACTGGCTCATGAAGCTGGTATGGTTCCAGGCCACATCAAAATCCACCGTGCCAGCCGCGTAATTTGTCTTCAGGTAGCGGTCGATTTCGAAACCATCACCCAGAAATACGATTTCCACCTTGGCGCCAGTCTTCTCTTCGAAGACTTTGAAGGAATCGTACATGGCCTCGTAGGGCTGGCCGCCGATTAGCGCTACCCGAATGGTGGTGCCTGATAGGTCCTTGTCCAGGCCTGCATAGGCGGCACGGCCATCGGAACCCGTCATTGGTTCATTGGCCGCAGGGGCCTTGGTTGGTTCCGCCGCGGGGGCTTCTGTAGCGGCAGGAGCCTCGGTCGCGGGTGCAGTCGTAGGCTCCGTTTTTTTACCACATGCTGCCAGCATGACAGACATTACCAGCACGGCGATTAACAACAAAAATAACGTGCGTTTCATTGTGAGACTTCTCCTCATGGGAAAGCGATTAGGAGTGGGTGGGTGAGAATATGGGGTGAGATCGCCAATTTTTCTTTTTCTACCTCCTTGTGTTGAAAAAAGTCGTGCAAGATTAATGAATATCGGGGATGTCATATTCGCCTAGATCCAGAGGATATTGGCCATATTCCCGGACCAGGTTGACGACGTAATCATATTTTTCGCCAGATACTGTGTCGGGCACCGAATGGTCGGACTGGAAGATGAGGCCACCGCCCTTGCCAGCGTTCAGCTTGCGCAGTACCGTGGCCTTGAGCTCTTCGCCCTCTTGCTCGGCCCATTCGATGACGCTCATGTTGCCCGCGAAGCACATGCCATGCCCATATTGGCGACGCAGGTCGATGACGTCCAGGCCCGCCTTGGCTTCTAGGGGGTTGTAGCCGTCGATGCCAATGTCGATGAAGTCCTGGAAGATGCGGTTGACGTTGCCGCAGCCATGATAGATGACGGGCAGGTTGTGTTCGTGGCAGATGTTCACCATCTCTTCGATGTATGGTTTGTAATGCTTGCGCCACCAGTCGGGCGAGAAGAAGAGGTCTTTCTTGTAAGCCACATCGCCCCAGATGTACATGCCATCCAGCAGACCATCCGCGGCTTCGATTTGCGCCTTCAGGATTTCGATGGCGAACTCATTGGTGCGTTCGATGAATTTTGCGTAGCGGTCGGGGTAGAGGGCGATCCAGAGCAAGTTGTTCTCGGGGCCCACCAGCCGCACCATGGTCTCGTTGGCTTCACAGACGCTGCCATAGACCGGAAAATCGGGGTAAAGCGCTTTCACCGTGTCGACCCAGGCGGGCGTATTACGCTCGAAGCCGTCGCCCACGCCCGCGATCTGGCTATCGCCCGCCTTGAAATAGCGTCGTTCATCCCAGGGATCATCGAAGACGAAAGCTTCGGCTTTCTCGATGGTATTGGTCTCGAATTCGATGAACTCGGGCATGGGATCGTGGAATTTTTTGCGCAGCACCGCTTCGTACCCGGTGCGCACGATGACCTCTTCCTGGGTCTCTCTCAATATCTCGAACTGTTTGATGTGCGGGTCCATATTGGGGACGGTGACGACGTAGTCCAGATCATAATAGAAGTAGGGGCTGGCGTCTGAAGAAAGCCCCAACTCTTGACGCCAACGCTTGAGAAAATTGCCCCAAAAGAAATCGGAAATGGGGATACGATCGGGCTCCTCATGACGCAGCGCCTTGTTCACGCGCTCCAATTTCTTGTAGGTGTTCTCGGAACGTTCTTTGTTGGGATCGCCAGCGCCAGCGCCAATGAAAAAACGATCGACATCTCTCGGGGTGAAATCATCAACTTTGGTTGCCATGTTTGTCCTTCCTGTCTGTGTCGGGTGTTGAAAAAGGGAAGATGGATTGCTAGAAATGCCAGTAATGGTCGGTCGGAATCAGTCGATGTGAAAAACTTCTTCCATGGTCGCCCACCACTCTCCCTCTTCCCGGGTGTCGATGGGTTGCTGGAAGGGCATGACCACATCCCACCACTCCTGGGTCTTGGGGTCCGCTGCCATCTTGGCCATATCCGCTTCGAAGTCATCCCCCACGTATTCGAAATAGGCAAAAAGGAAGGGGGTGCCGTTGACATTTTTGAGGAAGATGGAATAGTTGCGGATGTTGCAGGCCCGGATCATGTCCAGAACTTCGGGCCAGACCGCCTCATGATACTTTTTGTAATCCTCTATAGATTCAGGCTTGACGCCAATAACCTGGCCAAAGCGCATCATTTCGAAGCCTCCATACGATTGCTGTACTCCTCGACCGCCTCGAACATGGCGACGATGTTCTCGGGAGGCACGTCGGGGAGGATGTTGTGTACGGTGTTAAAGACATACCCGCCGCCGGGCATGAAAATCTCAAGCAATTCGGTAACGTGGTCTTTGACTTCCTCGGGCGTGGCCTTGTTCAGCACATCCCGGGTGTTGGCCCCGCCGCCCCAGAAGGTGACTGCATCTCCAAATTCCCGTTTCAGGCGCTCGGGCTCCATATCCCGGCTGTTGATCTGCACCGGGTTCAGCACCTCGAATCCGGCGTCGATGAGATCGGGAATGACGCGGTAGATGGAGCCACAAGAGTGCAGATAGGTGTGCATCTGGCTGTGCTCCTTCACGTAATCCAGCATGATCTTGTGCCGGGGCTTGAAGAGCTTGCGGTAGATTTTCGGATCCATGAAAGGTCCGTTGCCCGTGCCCAGATCATCGCCGAAGCGCACCAGGTCCACCACATCGCCCACCGCGTCGCAGACCTTCTCCAGCGTGTCCAGATGGATCTCAAGCAATGCGTCCAGCAAGCGCTCCACATTGTCGGGCTGCAGCAGCAGATCCATGAGGAAGTTGTCCAATCGACGCAGGAAGGTGCCCCACTCGAACAGATTACAGCCTACCACCACCATCAGGGCCTTGTCGGTATTTTCTCGCAGATGGAGGGCTTTGGCCCGCAGTTGCTCCCAGAAATCAGGCTCGCTGGCATGATCCCAGGGGCTATGGACTAAACCCGCCCACAGCACTTTTGGCATTTCCTCGGGCAGGCTGCTGAAATCGTCGGGATAGCCGTCGATGTAGGGAAAGTAGGTCTGGTCGTAGAAAGTGGCGAAGGGCGGGCGCTTGGCGATAAGCGTGCCATCGGGGGCGTAGGCCAACAGGGCGCCGTCAGGTTTGCGTTCGGGCTGGAACCAGGCGGGATATTGCACCATGGGTCCCTTGGGAAGTTGGAAGTCATACCAGTCCGAATCTTCGGTGTTGAAGGCCCGGCCGATGTCGATGGCGTCCACATGGAACATCTCGATAATCTCATCTTCGGGCTGCGCCAGCTCCTGCACCACGTCGTAGACCCGGGTGTGACCGAAATCCAACCCCAGATATTGTTTGAGATTATGATAGGCGATGGCGGATATGCCCGAACTGGGGGTTGCGCCCATATCGATGGGCACCCGGTCGGGTTCCTGATGGTTGATGCTTGCCAGCACTCGCTCTCGTGAAGTCATTCGTTGTTGGGACATAATTCGGTTTCGGGTGGGTAAACAAAGGAAAAGGAGTCGGTTGGAGGAAAACTTCCGTCAGCCGCTGGATTTACAACAGATCATCGTATTGGTTCTCGGGGGAGGATGACACCCTCGGCTGCGTTCATCGTCCATGCTGGTGCAAGGCGTGGGCCATGGCGATGAAATTTTCCGGCGGGATGTCATCGGTAATAGCGCCCGAGACCCCGAATAGATAACCACCCTCGAAGGATAGTTGTTGACATGTTTCAATGACTTGTTGCTCGATGAGTTTCTGGTTACCTTTGCGCAGTATGTCGGGCGAAATGCCTCCGGCGAAGACAAGTTTTCCTTGCCAGGTCTCTTTTGCCGCCCTCATCCCCGCAAGATCGAAAGATGTGGGGTGAATGATATCAAAGCCGATTTCGTGAAGCATGGGCAAAAGAGAATGAATGGCCCCAGACGTGGAAATAGCCGCAGGCAGACCATGTTCTTTTGCTGGAGCAATCAATCGTTGCATTCGTTGGAAGTAAACCTCCGCAAATCGTTCCTGTTCCAGCAAGGGTTCCGTATCATTGGCGATGACATCCCGCACCAACACGAAGGCGATGTCGTCAGCAAAACGGTCGCATACTGCCCTCATCACTCGTTCCTGATGCGCCAATAAAATATCCAGTAGGCGCTCGAAGAAGAACCGGTCGGCAAAGAGTTTCTGGATATTGACTTTTCCCACCGCACGTAATGCACAATCAAAGAAAGAATCGAAGCCCACAAAGACACCCAGATTCAACCCATCGGCTGCATGTAAATGTCGCTCCAGCTTGTTGAGCTGTTCAGCGATGACCACTGGCTTTTCCAGCTGATCCAAATCTGACCAGCTGGAAATGGGGCTTCCACTCATCTGGCAAACATCTGCTTGGGGGCTGGCATTAACGCCACTATTTTGCGAAAAATCGCAGATGATGGCATCCAGGCCCAAACGTCGGGCAAATCCCGCTCGTTCCGCAGGCGAGATAGGACTGCCATTAGTCTTGCGTCCAAGCACATAGCGAAGCAAGCGAGAGCTGTTCAGCGCAAATTCCACATGGGGCGTGCGATCGGACTGATGGAAGCGCAGCGCTGCCGTAATTCGGCTGACATTTGGCTTCTCATATCCTGCCATCGTCCGATTGCGAGATGAGATGAAGTTATCGTTGTTGAAAAATGTAGCGACGAGCTTGTGTTCATCAGAGGTGAGTGGTTTCACCAGCTCCACGCGCTCGTATATCTCGGTGTTTAGTGGTAGCGTCAATGTAGGGAGGCTGGGATCGTTGAGTGTGGCGCCGCAGGAATGGCGGATAATCAGTCGCGTTGGCAAAATGACATGGCGGGGCGGAGGCAGCTGATCGCTCTCCAATCGGCTGAGTAGAAGCTGGGCCGCATTGGCGCCTAAGTCGTAAGCTGGCTGCACAGCCACGGTAAGAAAAGGAAACAGCCGAGAGGTATTGGGTAGGTCATCAAAACTGACCAGGGCCATGTCCTGCGGAATCTTCATCCCATGGGCGTTGAGGGCGTCGATAACTCCCAGGGCAATGACATTGTTGGCGGCAAAAATAGCCGTGGGCTTTTTGTCACTTTTTAGTAGTTGATGAGTCAGCCGTTCTCCTGAGATGGAGCGGTATTCGCCGATGCGGATAAGATCGGCGTCGTATTCGATGCCCGCTTCGGCCAGGGCGAGGCGGTAGCCAATGATACGATCAGTGGAAGTGGAGGTGGTTTGCGGACCGCTGATCATAGCGATACGGGTGTGTCCCAGATTAATGAGATGTTTGACCAGGGCGCGTGCGGCTGAAACCGAGTCACCCATCACCGTATCCACATCCCAACCCTCAATATAGCGGTCCATCACCACGGTGGGAATCCGGCGTTTGCGAAGCAATTCGAGATTTTCGATTTTATTGTCGCTGGGCGCGATGATGACGCCATCCGCGCGTTGACTGATGACCACCTCGAGATAATGACGTTGTTTTTCGGCGTTTTCGTCGGTGTTGCAAAGGAAGATGGAATATCCACGACTCTGAGCTGCATCCTCAACGCCCCGGGCTACTGTCGTCCAAAACGAGTTTTGGATGTCGGGCACAATGAGCGCCAGTGTTTGCGTCCGCTTTAGTCTCAAACTTTTGGCCACCCCACTGGGCACATAACCCAACTCCGCGATCGCCCGCTCGACTCGCTCTCTGGTGGCAGGGCTTACATTGTCCGCATTGTTGATCACCCTGGAGACTGTAACAGGGGATACACCTGCTAGCTTGGCTACATCGCTGATGGTGGTCAAGATGACTCTCTACCTTGGGGAAGAACGGCGTGGCTTCGTTATCATGAAACGTTATCATGGAATCGTTATCATTGGTGCTAGTATACATGATGATGGGAGCCCTGTCAAGGCATTGACATTTTTCGACCTGGACGGCGGAGGCCGTTCCCCGGGCCGCAGGCCTAAAACTCTCGACTTGGGTCGGCCATGAACGCGAAAAGCGCCCCCATTTTGAAACGCACCCATCCCCTTTCAAATCCTTGACCCATTTTACGATTTCTTGTATAATGTATCCATTCAAGGTAAGATTCATCGTCGAAAAGTGGGCTTCCCCCACTTTTTTGTTTGTGTTGAATTAATTATCTTGACCAACAACTCAATATGACAATTCAATATGAGAGGAAAGACAAGAAAATAGCATATGAATAAGCAACTCTTGATGGCCATCAACCAAATTTGCGCGGAGCGAAATCTAAAACCGCAGGTGGTAATTGATGCTATCGAACAAGCACTCATTAGTGCATATCGCCGTAATTTTGGTACTGCTCAGAATGTCGAAGCGCATTTAGACCCGGAGACGGGAGATACTCACATTTACGCAATCCTTACCGTGGTTTCTCCCGAGGCGTTCACAGAGCCTAATGCGCAGATTCTACTGGAAGATGCAAAACAACTCGATCCCTCTGTTCAGGTCGGCGACGAAGTGCGGGTTGAACGCACGCCTGACGACTTTGGGCGCATTGCTGCCCAGGCTGCGAAGCAAGTTATTTTGCAACGCATCCGGGAGGCCGAACGTGACGCCCTTTATGAGGAATATCGTCAGCGTGAGGGCGAATTGATTCAAGGCACCGTACGCACCATCGATAGGAATAAGGATGCACTTATTATTTCTTTGGATGGCGGCCGGGCTGAAGGCATCATGTATCGTTCCGACCAGATTCCTGGGGAACGTTACCGCCAGAATAACAGTATCCTGGCCTATGTGGTCGAGGTGACAAAAGGTAATCGCGGACCGGCGATTCACCTTAGCCGGACGCATCGCAATATGCTGCGTCGGTTGTTGGAAAAAGAAGTGCCCGAAATCAAACAAGGGACGGTTGAGATTAAAGCCATTGCACGTGAGGCGGGTAGCCGCTCTAAGGTGGCAGTGGCTGCCACTCAGCGCGGCGTTGATCCCGTCGGCTCCTGTGTTGGAATGCGAGGCGTTCGCATTCAAAACATTGTCAAAGAGTTGCACGGCGAAAAAATCGATGTGGTTGAGTGGGACTCCAATCCCGAAAAATTCGTCGCCAATGCACTCAGTCCGGCGAAAGTAACTGATGTTATTTTGTTCCCCACCGTCGACAACACAGCGCTTGTGATTGTTCCCAAAAATCAGCTCTCGCTTGCCATTGGCAAAGAGGGACAAAACGCGCGACTCGTCGCCAAGCTCACCGGTTGGCGCATTGATATCAAGAGCGAAGACGAAGCATTGGCTGAGGGGCTTACACCTGAGGAGCGCGATCGCCTGCGCCGCGAGCAGCGAGAACGCGCTCGTGAAGCCGATCTTCTGGCTGCAGCCAAACGTATTTTGGAAGAGGAAGCGATTACTGAAGACGCTCTGTTGGAACCGGGTGAGGAACTTGATGTGCCCATCTTTGATTTGACTGAGGAAACGCCTGCAGAACTTGCCACAGAGTCATCTGAGCCTGTCGATGAATCTAGCGCTGAAACAGATGTTGAGCCTGTTGCCGAGGAAGAAGATATCAAGGCTTTGGCTGCAAAGATCTCCGCCAGCATGGCGGGTGGCGCCGAAGAAGAGGCAATAGACGAAGATATCTACGCCCGTTATTTCGAAGGCGCCGACGAAGAGCCAGATGAACTGAGCCAACTGACTGATAAAAAGAAAAAGAAGAAAGGTAAGCGTAAGGATCGCAAACTCGTTTTCGATGAAGAGCTTGGTCGCCTTGTGCAGGTCAAGAAACGACGAAAACGAGGCTCCTCCTTCGATCTGGATGACTTCGATGATTTTGGACTTGACGAATTCTAAGTAATGACTGCAAAGAAAAAGCGACGAAAGCACATTCCATACCGAACCTGCGTTGTGTGCCGGCAGACGTTCCCCAAACGGGAGTTGAATCGTATAATTCGCAGCCCTGAAGGGAACGTGTTTTACGATTCTACAGGTAAAGCGTCTGGGCGCGGCGCTTATTTGTGTGATGCTTTCACGTGTTGGGAAAAAGCCATTTCTGGCAACTTCCTTGATCGCGCCCTCAAAACTAAACTTACTCCGGCCCATCGCGCGGCGCTGCGAGCCGAACTGGAACGCCGAAAGGCGCTGCAGGGGCAGATATCCGACAATGGTTGATTGATCATGGCATCAGCGCCATTTCAACTCGCGCCGCACTCGGCCGGCAACCCAATTACATATACAGTCAGAAGTGCAGGAGATGTGGCATGAATTGAGCCAACACTGCTCCTCTCGTCACGCATATCCTCTCTGCCTTTCTGGCTGTTTCTCGCAACATCGGCGGATGTCTGACACCTGTCGAACGCCATCCCCGCCACCCCAAAAGGACAGGGAGGATTTTTATGAGAAAATGTCTAGATAAAACGAAGTTTGATTTGAAAACTCCATACAAAAGCTATGAAGCGGCCCGGCGTCGCGGCAATCGTCGCAAAACATCGACTGGTGGAGCCAGCGGTTCTGGCAGGCGTAAGTCGAGCAGACGTCGCGGCCCCAATGCGAACGTCCGTCACACTACGACAGCCAAAACGCCAGCTCCTGTTTCGCCGCGGCCTCCTCAAGCCGAATCGGCCAAATCATCCAAAATTGAGATCCCAGAAGTCATTTCTGTGCGCGATCTCGCAAACGCCCTGGACACGACGCCTATCGAGATCATCAAAATTTTGATGGGCTATGGCACTATGGCGACCATCAATGAAATTATCGATTTTGACACTGCCGCCATTGTGGCGGAAGAGTTGGGCAAAGAGATTGAGCGGGAAACGATTTTGGAAGAGGAACTCGAAGAAAGTGAATCCGGTCCCAAGACATTACGTGAATTGCTGTTGGAAATGGAGGATGATCCCTCCAAATTGCAACCCCGTCCCCCCATTGTAACCGTGCTCGGTCATGTCGATCATGGCAAAACTACGCTTCTGGACGCCATTCGTAATACGCGCGTGGCCGAGGCAGAATCTGGCGGCATCACCCAGCATATCGCTGCTTACCAGATTGAACTGGAAGGACGGAAAATTACCTTCCTGGATACGCCCGGACATGCTGCATTCACCGCCATGCGCGCCCGCGGCGCTCAGGTGACCGATATCGTCATTCTGGTCGTGGCTGCCGATGATGGCGTCATGCCGCAAACGCATGAGGCCATCGACCATGCTCGCGCTGCACATGTGCCCATTGTAGTGGCGCTGAATAAGATCGATAAAGAGAACGCCAATCCTGATCGCGTGATGCAGCAACTGGCCGATTTGGGTTTGCAACCCGAAGAATGGGGGGGGGACACCATTGTCGTTCCCATCTCTGCCAAGAAACGCATCAATATTGACACCTTGCTTGAAAACGTGTTGCTGGTGGCCGATGTGATGGATTTGAAAGCGAATCCCGAGGGCGAGGCCATTGGCACTGTTATTGAGGCCAATCAGGATAGGCGACTGGGTAATGTCGCCACGGTGTTGGTGCAAAAAGGCACATTACATAAAAGCGATCCGTTGGTCGTTGGCAAAGAATGGGGCAGGGTGCGAGCCATGTTCGATGATCTTGGTAGACAGTTATCAGAGGCCGGGCCCTCAATGCCAGTGCTCATTACTGGTTTGCAGGGTCTGCCTGAAGCGGGTGATATTTTTCAGGTTGTGGAGAGTGATCGTCTTGCGCGTCAGATTTCGAATGAACGCAAGGAAAAATCGCGCTCTTTGGAGGTTCAACAGCCTAAGGCGGTCAGCCTCGAGGATTTATACGCCCAAATTCAGGGCGGTTCCATCAAGGACCTAAATATCATCGTCAAGGTCGATGTTCAAGGTTCGTTGGATCCCATCGTCAATTCTTTGGAAGAAATCAGTAGCGATGAGGTGCAGATCCGCATTTTGCGTAAAGCGGTAGGCAATATCACCGAATCAGATGTGATGTTGGCTGCAGCTAGCCGGGCGCTGATCATTGGCTTCAACGTGCAGGTTGATCCTATAGCTCGCCGCCTTGCCGAGCAACATGGTGTCGATATTCGCGTTTACAGCGTGATTTACCACATCGTCGAAGATGTGAGCAAAGCGCTTCAGGGGTTGCTAGAGCCCGTCTACGAAGACCGAGAACTTGGCCGAGCAGAAGTGCGGGCCGTTTTCCGTATTCGTGGCAAGGGTAAGGTGTTGGGATGCCTTGTTACCGATGGCATCATCCGCCGCAATGCCGAGGCCATTGTGTTACGCAATGGTGCAGAGCACTATCGCGGCGTGATCAGCAGTTTGAAACGCTTCCAGGAGGATGTGCAGGAAGTCCGTATGGGCTATGAGTGTGGTCTGGCCATTGATGGATTCAACGACCCCAGCGAAAAGGACATCGTCGTCGCCATCGAGAAGGTGCGCGTGCGTTAGTCCGACCTTTCTTTTGGAGAGGTGTTGAAGTTATTATGCCGAAAAGTTATCGTAAAGAACGACTTGATGAACTCTTTTGGGAAGAGATCAACAGCATCGTGCTGTATGAGCTAAGCGATCCCAGGGTGTCAGATATCGGCGTCACTCTGGTGGATGTTGCTCCCGATCTGACGACTGCGCGCGTATTTGTCACGCCCTTTTATGAGGATGTGGATACGCGTGCGGTATTGAGAGGGCTTGAAGCTGCGCAGGGCTACATCCGCACGCAGTTGGCCCAACGCATCAAGGTTCGTCGCATTCCTGAACTTATCTTTAAGATCGATCATAGCTATCTGAATGCCCGACGCGTTGATGCTATTCTTGATGCTTTGCCTCCCGCTTCCGCTGACCAGGACATCGTGTCCAAAGAAGAAATCACCCGTGACTGATCCAATTCCCCATATTTCCCCGCCGCCCGAATTCATCGATGCGTTGCAAAGTACGCGTCGTCCTCTACTTATTGCCCACATTTCGCCCGATGGCGATGCGATCGGCAGTCTGACCGCACTGGGGTATTTGTTGTATCGCATGGGCAAAGACCCTATCCTTGCCTGCCAGGATAAAGCGCCAAGCACCTTTAATTTTCTCCCTTTCTACGAGCGTATTACTCAACGTGTGGATGGGGCCAATGCAGATTTGATCATAGCACTTGATAGCAGCGATCCTTCTCGATTGGGCGATCTCTTTGTCGAGGCCCAAGTGGCCGATTTGCCATTGTTGGTCATCGATCATCATGTGACCAATGTGTATTTTGGCGATATTAATTGGGTGGAGCCCACGTGTTGCGCCACGGATGAGATGGTTTTTCATCTTGTTCGGGCCTTGGGCGAACCTTTGGATGAAACACTGGCCACGGCGCTGCTTACAGGCATTGTCACTGACACACGTGGTTTTCGCACGGCCAATGTCACGCCAGCCGTCATGCACATCACGGGCGAGTTGATGGATGCTGGCGCGCCGTTGACCATGATCACCGAGCGCACGCTGGAAACTCGTTCAATGGCTCTGATTCGCCTTTGGGGGAGGGTGCTCGACACGGTTGCATTGGATGATGGCGTCATCAGCGCTGTCAGCGCCATCGACATGCGCAAAGATTTGGGCGGTCTGATTCGAGCGGAGGGGTTGGCCTCTTTCATTCTTGGCGCTGAGGATGCAAAGATCGCTGCGGTTTTCACCGAAATGCCTGATGGTAAGGTGGAATGTAGTTTTCGGGCATTGCCCGGCTATGATGTTGCGCAGGTTGCTTTCGCCCTCGGCGGCGGCGGTCATCCGCCTGCTGCTGGTTGCACCATAGAGGGTGATTTGCCTGGAGTCCGCCGGCGGGTTGTGGACCTGCTTCGTGAAGTTGTTCGTTCCAAACCTCACTAAGAACCATGTCTTCTGCCGAAACGGGCATCCTCAACATCGACAAACCTCAGGGGATAACTTCCCACGATGTGGTGGCTCGCGTGCGACGCTTGACCGGCATTCGTCGCGTGGGGCATGCCGGCACACTTGATCCGCTGGCCACAGGCGTGTTGCTGGTGTGCGTTGGCTCGGCCACGCGCATTAGCGAGTATTTGCAACAGGGCAAAAAAACCTATGAAACCACCATCAGGCTTGGGCAAGAAACCACGACCTACGATGCCGAGGGGCAACTTATTCAAGAAACGTCAGTCCCCGATTTCTCACTGGCTGAATTGACGCATGCATTGGACGCTTTTCGAGGCGAAATCATTCAGATACCTCCTGCTTATTCCGCCATCAAACAAGGGGGGCAGCCTCTTTATAAGCGCGCCAGGGCCGGGCAGCACGTGCAAGCACCTCCGCGGCAAGTGTTCGTGGATGGTATCGAGATTATGGGCTGGCAAAAACCAGACCTCGAGCTATGTATTGTTTGCTCTCCAGGCACCTACATCCGTTCCATCGCTCATGATTTAGGTCAGATGTTGGGCGTTGGCGGGCATGTGCGCCATTTGCGACGCATCGCTTCTGGCTCATGGCGGGTGGAAGACGCCGTTACTTTGGCAGATTTAGAAGCTGCTGGTGGAGATTGGCCTCGCTACCTTCATGGATTGGGCGCCTCGCTTTCTATGCTCGCTCCAGTGGTTTTGCCCGTAGCGTTGGCCTATCGTTTTGCTTTGGGCCAGCGTATTCCTTTGCAGGACCATCCTCAGGTTCATGGCGATTTACGCGTCCTCGGACCTGAGGAGCAGTTCATCGGCATCGGACGTCTGCATGAAGGCGTATTGGTCCCACACAAAGTCTTTGCCGATCCCCAAAGACTTGCCCCGAACTCTCAATAACTCTCAAAGATTCTTCCTGTTTTTTATGATGCATTCATTACCTGAAGCAACACTCTTCCGACCGTTATGGTTAAGGTGCTAACCTCATGTTTCGACCTCAACTTGTTACTGCTAATTGCGCTCATTGTGGCTTTCCATTCCAGATCCCTGTCTTCTCGATTATCGATGTCAAGCAAAATCCTGAGCTCAAACCTGCATTACTTTCGGGCCAGCTCAACGCGGCGCAATGTCCCAGTTGTGGCAAAGTCAATTATATTGGCGGGCCATTGCTATACCACGATCCTCAACATAATTTTCTGGCGATTTATATGCCCATCGAGGCGAATATTCCTGAAACCGAGCGTCAAAAAATCATTGGCGAACTGACAAACGCCCTCATGAACGCACTACCGCCTGAGGAGCGACGGGGATACATGCTGACTCCTCAGCAGTTTTTCGATCTTGAAACCCTGATTCGAAAAATTCTGGAATTCGATGGCGTTACCAGTGAAATGCTGGAGACGAGCAGTCGCAAAATCGCGTTGTTGGATAAGCTGTTGAACCTGCAAAGTGATGAGATGGCATTCAACATGGCTGTGGCTGAAAACAAACCATTGTTGGATCGCGAATTCTTTATGCTGCTCGCTGACGCCATCGAGCGTTATCGCGCTTTGGGACAAGGAAATGAGGTCAAAAACCTTGAAGCCCTACGCGAACGATTGATGCCCATGACAGAGTTTGGTCAGCGTTTGCTGAAGCAGCGAAAGGCTGTCGAGACCCTGGGGCCAAATCCAACTCGGCAACAAGTGATGGACGCCATTTTGGCAGGAGACCCTGATGAAGTCGAGGCCATTACCATCGCTGCATTGCCAATGTTGGATTATGGCTTCTTCCAAGAATTGACAAAACAGATCGAGGCTGCAGATAACGAGGCTCGTCAGGCCCTGGAGGCCAAACGTGAACTCATCCTTTCTGTGCTTGATACGTTCCGCAAGATGGATGAGCTCGCCTTTGAAACCGCCTCACGCGTGGCGGATGAGCTGATTAAATCAGAAGATCTGGATGCAGCTATCCGTGAACTGGCTCCGATGATCGATGAACGCGTTGTAGATGTTTTGCTACGCAAGATGCAAACCGCCCGGGCCGAAAACGCGTCCGAGCTGGCGGCCCGAATTCAGCAGGTGCTGGACGCACTCAAAGAAGCCGCCAGCGATTCCATACCTCCGGCGCTCAACCTTGTGCTCAGGTTGGTGGATGCCGAATATCCGCATGAAACCAAGGCTATGCTAGAAGAAAACAAAACGCTCATTAATGATGAATTCCTGAATCTGTTAGACCTTTTTGTGAAAGATGTTGAGCGTTCAGCCAGTTATGACCCCAAGGTGAAAGATCAGTTATTGCGGCATCTCCGTAACATTGCTACACAAGCAAAACTGATCGCCTGATCACCATTTCCATCCTCTTTGTTCTAGGAGTCGGCCAATGCGTGTTGGAATGTTTGCAAATTCTTACCTCCCTGTTGTCAATGGCGTGGTGCGTTCGATCATGCTCTATCGGCAGGGGCTGATGAATGATTGTCATTTTGTGGGGGTTTTCGCACCAGATGCTCGAGACTATGAGGATGAGCAACCCTTCATCTTTCGCTATCCCGCCATTCCATTGCCAACGCAGCTCAAACTTTCATTTCCAGTCGTGGCCGCCCCACACATTACCTGGATGGTGCCCCGATTGAAGCTCGATGTGGTTCACGCCCACCATCCTGTAATTGTGGGCGCGGAAGCCGCCCGCTTCAGCGAGGAGCTGGATATTCCCCTGGTGTTCACATTCCACACCATGTATCACGAATATACACATTATTTTTTGGGGATGGATAATGAACTGGTTAAGCAGATTGTGCGTAAATCAGTACGGGACTTTGCCAACCGCGCCGACCATATCATTGCTCCCTCTCCGGCCGTGGTGGATCTAATGCCCAGCTACGGCATACAGAAGCCTGTTGACATCTTGCCCACCCCGGTGGATCTGGAGAAATTCAAACCTCGAGAGCATCCTCTACTTAGCAATCCGGAACGCGTTCGTCTCATCTATGTTGGTCGGATGGCGAAAGAGAAAAATCTCGACTTCTTGCTGCGTGTGTTCGCCCGGACAGCGGCCCGCGACGCCCGCCTAGAATTGCTTCTCGTGGGAGGTGGACCTTCTCTCGAGGATTTGAAAAAACTCGCCAAAAAGCTTAAAATCGAGCATCGGGTTAGCTTTACCGGCATGGTTCCTTTTGAACGCGTGGTCGACGAATTAAGCATGGCGGACCTGTTCATTTTCTCTTCAACCAGCGAAACACAGGGCTTGGTCGTGCTAGAAGCGATGGCCGCTGGCCTACCTCTGGTCATGGTTGAATCCAAAGCCTTGCTTTATTTTATCCATCCAGACAAAGATTGTGTGGTTGTTCCTGAGGTTGAGTCGGAAATGGCCACGGCCATACTCACATTGATCAACGACCCCGACCGTCTGCGGGCCATGGGCGATGCTGCCCGCAAGAACGCTGAACAATACAGCATCCCCGCACTCACTTCACGTTTGCTCGATGTCTACCAGGCAGCGGCAGACGCCCATTATCGCATTGACTGATGAACGCAGAAATCATTACTACTGGCACTGAACTTCTTCTTGGCGAAATCGTCGATACTAACGCCCCCTTTATTGCCCGCCAATTACGGTCGATTGGCGTCAATCTCTTCTATAAAACCACTGTGGGCGATAATCGTGAACGCCTGGCTCAGGCATTACGCCAGGCGCTGGGGCGTTCCGATGTTGTGATCGTCACCGGTGGGCTGGGGCCCACGGTCGATGATATCACCCGTGAGGCGGTTGCTGATGCAACGCATCGTCCTCTTGAATTGCAATCGGAAATCATGCAACATCTTCGCTCTTTTTTCGAGCAACGTGGGCGGCGGTTTACCGAGAACAATCTTCGCCAGGCCTATTTGCCCCGTGGCGCTCGCATGATTCCCAATCCCATCGGCACAGCTCCTGGTTTTATCATCGAGGACCCTGACGGCGTTATCATTACCATGCCTGGTGTGCCGCGCGAAATGGAACGAATGATGACCGAGCAAGTGATTCCCTACCTTCAGGAGCGAATGGGGGAGTCTTCGGTGATTGTAACCCGCATCATTCATACAGCAGGCATTGGCGAAAGTTCGATAGACGCCATGATTGGCGACCTGATGCGGCTCTCCAATCCAACCGTGGGATTGGCTGCGCATTTAGGACAGGTGGATATTCGATTGGCGGCTCGGGCCAGCAATCGGCAGGAGGCGTGGGCTTTGATTTCTCCTGTGCAAGAGGCAATTCGCGAGAAGTTGGATCCGTGGATTTATGGTCTCGATGATGAGACACTGGGAAGCGTAATTGCCCGCTGGTTACGCACCCACCATACTACAATGGCGCTCTTCGAAAGCAATACGCGTGGCGCAGTGCTCTCCCAGTTTTCTGAAGCCGATCGAGATGTATTGGTTGGACATTTTGTCGATCTTACTTCCCTCAATGGTTGTGAACCCTGTACTGATTTTACCGAACCCAACGCTCGCTCGGTCGCCAATGCTATGCGCCAGATGACAGGCGCTGATTTCGCACTGGCGCTGATGGGGTCGGATAATCCTCAGTTAGGTTTCTGGTCAGAACATCGCGGCCAGACCTGGTTGGCCCTGGCCACGCCAGAGGAAACATTTGCGAAAAAATTGAACGCGGCAGGCTCTGATGATTTCACAAGCAACTGGTTGGCCACCAATGCGCTGGCCTATGTCTACCGTCGGATGCGTGAAGCCAGCGCCGAATTGGCTCGTTGACGCCTTCCGTGAACGCTGTATTCATCCTGTAGGCATTATCGCTGCGATTGATAGCTTTCATGTCATGACTGGCGACATTCCTCATGTTACTCACCGCCAAAGACATCTCCGGCATTCCCGAACGACCTCGTATTGCCGTGGGGGCTCGAAACCGGCCCAAGCTCGAAGCCGCGCGGCAGGCGTTTTACTCCATTTGGCCTGAGGCTGAAATTCTCGCTACTCCAGCGCACTCAGGCGTGCGCGAGCAGCTCTGGAGTGCGGGTGAGGCGCTTCAGGGCGCCCTCAATCGGGCGCGTACCGCTCTGGACACTACCTGCTCTGATGTGGGCGTCGGTTTGGAAGGTGAGGTCGAACAGGGGCCTGGCGACCTGCTCTTTCTTTCTGGTTGGGGGGTAATCGTTACTGCTGATGGTCGTTTAGGCGTTGGAGGAGGCGCTCGCACGCCGCTTCCGCCTGCACTGGCGGTCATGCTACGCGCTGGTGTAGAATTGGCGCCAGCCGTTGATACATGGTTGAGTCGAACCGGAACTCGACATCAAGAAGGCGCCGTCGGCGTACTGACAGGTGGTCACTTGACTCGGGCCTCATCATTTGCCAATATACTTTTGCATGCGATAGCTGCGATTTGGCATCCTTCCTGGTATCCAAATTTAGAATTTACTTTTACGAGCGGTTGACGTAAAATAGATTAGCGTTGTATGAATGATTGTAGATAATCTCAGTGTCATCAGTTCTATCCCCCTTTCCCCCATACCGATGATTGGAACATGAGAAAAACAATTGTCTTGGCGTTGCTTACCTTATTAGCTGCGTTGATTGTTACTGGTTGCGGCCAGAGTGGTTCATCGGAGATTGAAATTATTGTTACGCCTGCTCTGACACCACTCTTCACAGCTGAAAACAACACCTCATCAGTTCTCTCCCAAACTCCACAGGTCTCTGGCGGCGTGAAGATCGTCTCTGCACAGACAGTGATCATCGCTGGCGCGGGCAAAACCTCCTCACAACGTTCGCCCATTGTCATGCGGGTGCCACTTTCCCAAGACTCTGTTTTGTCGTCGCCTGCTCCGCAGGATGCGGCGAGCACGCCTACGGCGTCGGCGCCTGCCGCAACGCCCCAACCTACCTCCAGCCCCGTAGAAAACGAGAGCCAGGCGCCGACTCCATCTGCCACCTTAGCATCTGCGACCACTGAGCCGGCGGAAGAAACAACACCGGTTGCTCATCATGGTGTGCGGGTTTCCTTGGATGACACCCTCAATATCCTTGTCGTAGGCTCCGACGAGCAGAAGCCAGGGCAACCCTGGCGTTCCGATGTAATTATGCTTGTGGCAATCGATTATGCCAACCATCAGGTGGGTGTAATTTCCTTTCCCCGCGACCTATGGGTGACCATTCCCACCGTCGAGGATAACCGCATCAACACCGCCACCTTCTTCGGCGGGCTCTACAATTATCCCAATGGTGGGGATATTGGCCTCCTTAAGGATACGTTGGCCCAAAACTTCGGCATTCGCATCGATCATTACATCAAATTCAATTTCAATACGTTCAAAGATATTATCGATGCACTGGATGGCATTGATGTGACTGTGGATTGTCCGCTCACCGGACATTTCCCCATCGAGCCTGGAAGTAAGAAACTAGTTTGGAAGACCCTGGAGCCTGGTCTTTATCATATGGACGGTGAACTCGCATTGCGTTATGTGCGAGAACGCAAGACCACCAACGATGTCGATCGGAACCGTCGACAGCAACGCGTGCTGGTTGCCATGCGCAAGCGCGCCCAAGAAGTAAACATTATCCCACGCATCCCTGCTCTTTATGATGCCATGCGTGAGAACATCGACACCGATCTGGGCCTGACCGATATCATTGCATTGACCCGTCTGGGACTTCAGATTGACATGAAAGATGTCCATGGCTTTAATATTGGATACAAAGAGGCGACCAGTTGGACAACGCCTGGCGGTGCTTCCGTGCTCCGCCCCAATATGGCTAAGATTCAGGAAGGCATTGACAATTTGTTTGTTGACAAACCCAGTCTTTTGGCCAATTCATCCAAGAAACCAAGTTTCTGCAGATAGCGTCATTGGCGATGTCTGGCGCGTGTGGGCGCGACTTTAACTTCGTAACTTCCTGCGCGTTCTTTGCCTGTGATCTAGCAACCATTCATGAAGAGGCGTTTCATCCCTCTATTCCTCCTATTGTGGACGAGTTTGTTTTTGTCCGGGTGTCAACGCGTGGTAGATCCGGACGGTACAATTAGACTTAAAGAACAGCCGACGGCGGCGGATATTGCACGGTCCACAATAGTCGCCCCCCCAGGGCCTACGTATACCGCCAAGGTCCTTCCGCTGGCCACGCCTACGGCCACTTCCACTGTCCTCCCCACAGCGACCTCTACTGCAACGCCATCACAAACGCCGACGACGACACCGACCGCAACAGTGACTCCAACGACAACATCTACGCCAACCATAACACCAACTTTAACAGTGAGAGAACGCGCCTATCATGACATCACGCCAACGCCTGGGGTTTCTCTTTATCAAACTTGCATGTTGACCCCATCATGCATTCCTCCGGCGGCTGAGCCTATTGAGCGTTTACGACATACCGAAAATATTCTGTTTATGGGGACAGATTTACGCGAGGGGTGGTCTGCTTGGCGGACTGACACTTTGATGCTCGTTGCCATCGATCACGACTCGAATCAGGTGGCCATCATTTCATTTCCTCGCGATTTATTCGTTTATAGCTCCATCTTTGGTAAAAGAAAAATCAATGTTCTGGATTCTCTTGGCGAAGAACATGGTAACAACCAGGGAAACTTCCGGGTCATCAAAGATGCGTTCGAATACAATTTTGGCATTCCCATCAATCATGTGGTGCGGGTGCATCGCAATGCCTTCGTCGAGTTTGTCGATGCCATTGGCGGCGTCGATGTTACGTTGGATTGCGATCTGTGGGAATTGTCGCCCAAGGATGGGGGCGGCTACTACATCCTCCATTTGCCCGCAGGACAACATCATCTTAATGGCGAAGAGGCCCTGAAGTTTGCCACCTATCGTTATCGTACTGCTGATTGGGGGCGGGCGAGGCGTCAGCAAGCTGTTTTGGCGGCCATCAAAGAACAGGCCTTGCAATTGGGCCTCATCGCGAAGGCCCCTGAAATCTGGGATATCATCAAGCGCAATGTTAGCGCCGATATTGGTTTTCTTGATATGCTGCGCTATGTGCAGTATGGACTTAATCTCGACATGAAGAACATTCACTCTCATGTCTTTAGCAATCGGGAACTACAGCACACTATGTTGGCGGAAAATGGGGCTTACGTTCTGTTTGCGAAAAATGATAATATCATGGCAGATGTGCTGGAAAATATTTTCGGTTATGTTTCGATCAAATCTCAGGGAACACACCCCAAGGGCTGCCCCCCTCCTCCTGATTGGGCTGCAGATTATTTGGCGAGCATGACACCCACGCCGCAACCCTAGCATCTGGTCAGATTTCGTTGACTTTGGGACGCTATCCTTTTTGTGTGGGGATTTTGTTCGTCATGTTTGGATGAATGCCGGACTGTGGGATATAATTCTATTTTGGAAGCAATCATTATGGCATGAATCATGTTCTGGCACAGTGATGGATGCCCGACGATTTCTCGCCGCCTCGCTTCACGCATCTAGCAATCATCATCGGAGGTTCATTGCGTGATTAAACGTAAGACGCAGAGTATAGATTATTGGCTTCATGATTATCAGATAGATGAGGATGATCATGAGTTTATTTATGATTTATTGGCCGAATCTGGCGAGCCTAAAGCAACGACTGAGCTGGCGCTGGCCATCATCCAGCAGCAAATGCAGCTGGAAGAACGCTTCTTGCGCGACGAATTGGCCAAAGCTCTGATCTACGATCCCGCCGCCACTTACCAGGTGGGGGATGTGATCTACTTTCCGGTAATGGATTTTAATAAGGGCGAGGTCATCTCTGTGCGCCCGGGGAATAATCCAGAACATGGAGAATTTGATGTGATCTCAGTAGCAATGGCGGGCGAGCGAGGAACGCGGACATTTGCCTCCCGGCTGCAAACGCCTCACAAACTAAATCGAACGAGCGACGACAATGTCTTGGATGATTCTGATTTAGTCTCTCCCCAGGAAATGCTGGATGCGGTCGCTGAAGTATTGCTCCCGAGAATCGAGCATCATCTGGTTGAAAATCCCGACTTTTTCGTCCGAGCGGGCGACGCCTGGCTTACTACCGATCAGATTGTCCCGGTCAACATTGGGCACCTCAACATCGCCGAGGCCCTCATCGAGATGGAAGGCGGGCCTCTGTCCACCCAAAAACTGTTGGAGCAGGTGGAAATTGATCCCGATGTCTCTGAATCCATTCGCATTTTTTCCCTCGACACAGCGCTTCAACATGACGAGCGGTTTATACGCATTGGTGTGGGGGAAGAAACGGCCTGGTACTTGCGTCGACTTTTACCTCCCGCGGTTATCGAAACGCCTGAAGTATTGCGTTATGAGCCCGTCACTTATGATCGCTCACGGTTGAATATCGAGCTCTTGCAGGTCGAGTATGAGCTTCGTGACGAATGGAGCGAAACGCCGATCGGCAATGACGAGCGACCGCAATCGGCGGTGTACAACCTCATTTATCCGCATCTGGTTGCAGGCACCATGCCGCTGACCAACGAGATTCGCTTGATGCTACCTGCAGGGAGAGGGCGCGCCAGCGCCGTGACTCTAGTGGACGGGCGCTGGGGAAGCAAATTCCCGGCCTGGGTCGTTCCTGAACATCGTTACATTGCCGGACTGGGTGATTGGTATAAGGAGCACAAGTTGCCCGTCGGCGCTCGTATCACTCTTCAGCCCACGAAAAATCCCAACGAATTCCTCGTCGATTTCAAGCCACAACGGGCGCGCCGTCACTGGGTGCGACTGGCTATCGTTCAGGGAAGCAAGCTGGTCTTTCAGATGCAGCAAAAGACCATGAATGTCGATGTGGATGATCAATTGGTTTTGACTGTGGGTGATCCTGGAACGCTTGTAGATTTAAGGGAACATCTTGAATTGGAAGGCTATGATGTCGATGACCTGGTCGCTTTGGTGATGCCCGAGCTTGTTCGCATGAGTCCGCAGGGCACCGCTCATGTCAAGACGCTTTACAGCGCTATCAATCTTGTGCGACGCCTTCCTCCTGCACCCATCTTTGCAGCGTTGGTGCAATTGCCAGGCGCTGTCGATACCGGAAGCGGCTTCTGGAGTCTGTAACACTTTTTAGCACGAACTTATTTCGAGGATTGACTATGCCGTGGAAACGTCCTACCCTTGACACCCCCTTTCATATCGATTGGGTTTGGTGGAAGGAACATGAAAGCAATTATCGATTTTATCTTTACGAACAGCTTTGTGACGCTTGCCGAGAACGCTTTGCGGTAGATGAAGACTCCTTGGCGGTGGACTGGATTGATCCCGACACTGCTGAAGTGGTCGAGGATGCTGACGCCTGGCTCATTTGTTTGATGAAATATTGCGTTGAAGAGCCGGGTTACATTTCCAGCGACTTGCCTTTAGCCGCCGCCATCTTCCGTGTGTTGTTAGTCAATAACAATCGTCCGCTGACGCCCAAGCAACTGCATGACTACTTGCCCTGGCGTGACGCCCGCACCATTCTGCGCGTCATTGGCGGACGCAAAGTCCATTATGGCGTTCGTCCTGTGATCGAATGACATTCCGTTTCAAAAAACATTCTCAAAGCGATGCTTGTTGTCATGACTGCATCGCTTTTTTCATGCCAGAGCTGCTTTCACCAATTCTTCAGCCATGACCGATTTCCTGCCTGGCTGCATCCACAACAGGAATTCCCGGTTGCCCTTGGGACCCAGGATGGGCGAGGGGACGAGCCCCTGAGGCCCGTAGCCCTGAGCCGCGGCCCAATCCACCATCTCCCGCAGCACATCTCGATGTACGCGTGCATCTCGCACCACGCCGCCCTTACCCACGCGCTCCCGGCCCGCCTCAAACTGGGGCTTGATCAGGGCGATGATCTGCCCGCCCGGGGCCAGAATGCGCCTGGCCGCAGGCAGGATCAGGCGCAGGGAGATGAAAGACGCGTCGATGACCACCAGCTGCATCGGCTCGGGCAGGCTTTCGAGATAGCGGGCGTTGGTGCGCTCCATCACCACCACCCGGGGATCGTTTCGCAGCCGCCAATGGAGCTGGCCGTAGCCCACATCCACCGCGTACACCCGGGCCGCACCCCGCTGCAACAGCACATCGGTGAACCCGCCCGTCGAGGCCCCCAGGTCCGCACACACCCAGCCCGCGGGCGCCACTCCGAACGCATCCAGGCCCGCGGCCAACTTGTGGCCTCCGCGACTGACGTAGGGAGGCCGCTCCTTCACCCGGATGTCCGCGTTGGCCGGGATTTTGTGGCCCGGCTTGGTGGCGGGACGGTCTTCCACCAGCACCAGGCCAGCCATGATCATCCGCTGGGCCTGTTCCCGGCTCTCGGCCAGGCCCCGGACGACCAACAGCCTGTCCAGGCGTTCTTTTTTTTGCCGTTTGCCTTTTGGATTTTGCATTATCCCTCTTGCGGCCAGCGATAGACCTCGGTGAAGCCCGTCATATCCTCGGGCCGTTCGTGGTAGGGCTCGCCATTCAGGATGTTCCAGGCGTGGCCCGCCAATCCCGGGGCTTCGCCTCGCCTGCGCGCTCGCATGGCGAAGACAATGCCCAGCGGCAGGCCTGTTCGGCGCAGAAAATGGTATCGCAGCAATGAACGCCGCAGACAGACGCCGAAGGGGGAGCCCCGGTCCCAAAAGGCCAGCGCGTCCACCAATTCCCGCACCTGCTCCCGGTCCCGATCCACCCAGTCCGCCCGCTCGGGCGTGAGCTCAGCCAGAAACTCGGGCAAGGGCAGGGCGTTGTAGCGGGCGGGCAGAGAACGCTGCACCTGGCGCATCTCCGCCAGCATCTCCCGACCCTCGCGGGTCACCTGCGCCCGGGCGAGGACGGTCAGGGTTGAGATGGCTTGAGAAATGCTGTGGGTAGAGGGCATTGGGGATTGGGGATTGGGGATTTCGAATTTCGGATTTCGGATTTCGGATTGTGAATTTCGGATTGGGGATTGGTGTAAGACCCTGGGCTTTGGACGTCGGACCCCGGACAGTTTTACGTATCGAACAGCACCTGCGCCCGCCACAGGCCCATTCCCTCATCGGGCTCGCTGATGGCCAGATCGTGATAGGTGATAGCCTTGATGTGGGCCAGATCGCTGGGGCCCGCCCGGCCAAAGACCTGCGCCCGGATGTGGGTTTCATCCAGCTCCCGCACGATGACGTTCTGGGCCATCAGGCCATGGGTCTCCTGCTGCCACAGCAGTTCGCTGAGCCAGCTCACCAGCAGGTCCTCCCGGTCAGCGCCTTCGGCCTCGATGTACTGCTGGATGGTGGAGCCTTGCACATCGTAGGCGGCCTGCAAGCCGAACATAGCGATGGCTGCGTGCGCGTACAGGGCTTCGGGCGTGTCGCCAAAGATTTCGACGCCCCAATCCGCGGTGTAGGGCAGCTCGCGATAGCGTTCGTAGTCGGGCAGTTGCGGGTCTTGCGCCAGCAGCCATGCGGCCAGGTCTTTGTCCCGGGCGATTTGGGCCTTGAGCGCGTTCAGGCTCGGGAATTTCATCTCGTCCCGCAAGCGGGCCACGAAGGAAAGTTCCAGACAGCGGCCATAGATGTCCTCATCGAAATCGATGATGTGGGCCTCGATGGTGCGATGGCCGCCATTGACAGTGGGGCGCACGCCCACATTCACCACTGCGGGAAACCTCCGTCCCTCCACCTCGGCCCAGGCCGCGTACACCCCGTCCGCGGGATGCACCCGGTTTTGGGAGATGGAGATGTTGGCGGTGGGAAATCCCAGCGTGCGGCCCCGCTGATCGCCATAAACCACCACGCCGGAGATAGCGAAATAGCGGCCCAGCCACACATTGGCCCACTCGATGTTGCCCAGGGTGATGGCGCTGCGAATGCGGGATGAGCGCACGGGCACGCCTTCCCAGCGGAATTCGGGCGTCACGTGCACCCGCACGCCGATTTTTTCTCCATACGCCTGCAAAAACGTCGTGGTTCCCCGGCGATTGCGGCCCAGCGCAAAATCGGGCCCCACCCAAAGATCGGTCAGAGCCAGATGCTCTTTGAGCAAATCCATGAAATCTTCGGGCTCGGTCTGGGCTGTGCGCCGGGTGAAGGGATGCACGATGGTGAAATCCAGGCCCGCCTGCGCGTAGAGCTTCAACCGTTCGGCCAGCGAGCCAATGCTGGCTACGGGCCTGTCGGGGCGCAGTACGGCCCGAGGATGTGGGTGGAAGGTGAGAAGCCCGCAGGCCGCGCCATCTGCATGCGCCGCCTCCAACATGGTCGAGATGAGCGCGCGATGCCCGCGGTGCATTCCATCGAAACTGCCGATGGTGAGATGGGTCGGGCCTTTGAGATGCGCGGCGGTGATGGATTCAAAGACTTGCATGGTTTGTTATTTGCTCCTCGTTTCCAGCCAGTCAGGCAATTGGTTCACATTGTCCAGCACTGCATCTGCGCCCAGCTCGAGCCAGTGGTCCGGGTCCTGATAGTGGTCGATGATGACGGCCTGAACCTGGGCAGCTTGGCGCTGGGGCGGCAGTTTGCGATAGTTGAGGACCAATCGCAGGTCGTCGACGCTGTCGCCCACCATCGCCGCGTTGTCCGTCTTCAGTGCGGCGATGGCCCGCTCCATCAGGGTCGGATCAGGCTTGTGCCCATCCTCATCGGTGAAGATGGCGTCTTCCTTCAGCAGACCGTCAAAATCCAGCCCGGCCCGGGTGGTGCGCATCTCATTGCGATTGCGTCCGGTGATGATGCCGATCTGCTGTACGCCCGCCTGGCGCAGTCTGGGGAAGAAATCGGGCTGCGGGCATGCCTTCTCCGCGTGCGCGAAGCCGGGACGGTACTCGATGACTGGGGGCGCGTCGTAGATGTAGGGGTACATGTCCGCACCCCAGTAATGGGCATCGTAATACTTTTGCAATTCGTCGAAATCGGGGGCGTCCGGGCCCGCGTAGGTTTGGACCCACGCTTTGCCCCGCCCAGCGTTCTCTGCGGCCAGGTCGCGCCAGCTTTGCTCCGGAGGGATGCGGCCCGAGGCCCGGGCTTGCAGCAGCACGACCAGGCTCCAGATCATGTCCCAATCGCTGTTGAACCCGCCCGAGCGTTTGAAGGCCCGCACATCCTCCAGCGAAAGATCCGCTTCGGGCCAGTTGTTTTCTCGGGCCAGTTTGCGGGCTACAAAAAGCGTGCATTGGTTGTACGCATCCTGCGCAGCCCACAGCACGCCGTCTACATCGAAGATGATGGTGTCGATATGGGGGGATTGGTTCATTGGTCGGTTGGTCGGTTGGTCAGGGGCGTGGCGGCAGGGTTTGGAAATAGACGGAGGGCGGGGGACCGGAGACCGGCTGGGCGACGACCTGCCCCGGTTTTCCGTCAAGCCCACCGGATCACGGATCTGGCCCGGCGCCTTGCTGCTTCCAGGCGGATTCGCAATCCGCCGGCGTTGCCTACTTCTCGAAAAATGCTTTGTACTGCCTGGCCCGCTCCCGATAGCGTCGGGCGTTTTCCTGGATGGCGTCCAGGTCTTTCTGGCGCATGGGCCGGGCGAAACGAGC
>CAZYSY010000221.1:0-4379 GCA_964650295.1 uncultured Caldilineales bacterium
CCGGAGGCCCTCAGCCCTGATTTCAATCGGCAGGAAGCATGAACATGAAATTTGTGTCAGGTTGCTAGGGCGCTTTTCTATTTTGCCGGGCGGATTACGAATCCGCCCTGGGGAGCTCCGCTCCGGAGCCGGATTCATCAGTCGGGATGGCAATGATTGCCCCCATTTTGTAACGCACTCGTCCTCAAGATCGCTGTTGACACATCCATCGAGAATGCGATAAAATGTAATTCGATAGAAAAAACTCATTTACAACACATTCTGGATGTTTTCTTCTCTGCACAATTTCACTCCTCCTTCGAAACTGTTTACATCAATTGCTCAATCCGCTAAGCGGAAGAAATGATTCGACACAGGCGCTATGTCAAGATGACATGGCGCCTTCTTTTTTTTGACCACAACTTAACCACATCCAATCCTCATCTTCCATCGTTGGAAGACCACCTTTGCCAAAGGAGGCTCTGTTATGAACACGACTTTAGCTGGCTTTCACAATCGGGTTGCCAGGATTGACCTGACGACGGGAAACATCGCCTATGAGGGCATTGACGACGAGCTGGCCCGAAAATATTTGGGCGGCCGCGGCTTGGGCGTCAAATACGTCTTCGACAACGGTATTGTGGATCCGCTTTCTCCCGAGAACCTGCTGGCGATTATGACCGGCCCGCTGACCGGCACCGAGGTGAAGATGAGCGGTCGTCTGGCTGCAGTCACCCGTAGCCCGCTCACCGGGGCCATCACCGACAGCCATATGGGCGGTTGGGCCGCAGCTTATATGAAATGGGCCGGCTTCGATGCGCTGCTCATCAAGGGCAAGGCTGAGCATCCAGTGTATTTGCTCTGCAAAGATGGCCAGGTGAGCATCGAGGACGCCAGTGAGTTGTGGGGAAAGACCACCCATGAGACCATCAAGGCCCTGATGGATAAGCACGAGGGCAAGTACGTGGACGTGATGGCTATTGGCCCGGCAGCCGAGAATGGCGTCCGTTTCTCCGGCTGGCTGAACAAAGATGATCGGGCCTGTGGCCGCACCGGCACCGGCCTGGTTGGCGCCAGCAAAAACATCAAGGCCATCGTTTTCGTGGGCGACAAGAAGAATCAGCCCAAACCTGCGGATCGGGCCGCCTTCAAGGAAGCGGACAAGAAAACGCTTTCCGCCATCATGGCCGAAGCCAACATCACCGCTCCCCGCAAGGGCGGCCTCAGCGTTTACGGCACCAATGTGCTGATGAACATCACTGGCAGCATCGGCGCTCTGCCCGCCTGGAACGGCAAGATGGCCTCCTTCATCGGCGAAAACGGCGAAGATCTGTACGAGCACATCTCCGGCGAGCGCATCCGCGAGGACATCCTGGTGGGCGATCCCACCTGCCACGCCTGCCCGGTGGCCTGCAAGATCGAGGTCGAGGTGCCCAGCGGCAAGTACAAGGTGCATATGGAGAGCATCGAGTACGAATCAGCCTGGTCTCTGGGCGCGATGTGCGGCAACGATGACCATGATGCCGTGGCCTACATGATCGATCAGGCCAATCGCTATGGTATGGACACCATCGAGCTGGGCAACACCATGGCGATGTACATGGAAGTGACCGAAAAGGGCGGAGCTGTGGATGACGGTCTGGCCTGGGGCGACAAGGACGCCATGATCCAGACCATCGAGGATATCGCCTTCGCCCGCACTGAGCGCGGCAAGATCCTGGGGCTGGGCACCGCAGCCGCAGCCAAGAAGCTGGGCTTCCCCGATCTGGCGATGAGCGTCAAGGGGATGGCGATTCCCGCCTACGATCCTCGCGGCCTCAAGGGTATGGGCATTGCCTATGCCACCAGCAACCGCGGCGCCTGCCATCTGCGGGCCTACACCCCCGCGGCCGAGCTGGGCGTCATGCCCTTCGGCTCCCTCAAGGTTGATCCCCTGGAATGGAAAGGCAAGGGCGAACTGGTCAAAGTCTTCCAAGACATTCACGCCATCTCCGATAGCTTCGACATTTGCAAATTCAGCGCCTTCGCTGAAGGAGTCGATGAATATCTGGCCCAATACAACACCTTTACGGGCGCCACGCTCACTGCCGAAGAGCTACTGCAAGCGGGCGAACGCATCTACAACCTGGAGCGCTACTACAACAACCTGGTAGGTTTGGGCGAGGGCAGCGACTATCTGCCCAAGCGTTTTCTTGAAGAACCCAGCACCGTGCCTGGCTCCAAGGGCCATGTCTGTGAATTGGATCTGATGTTGGAAGAGTACTACAAGGCCCGCGGTTGGGAGAACGGCGTTGTGCCTGAATCCAAACTCAAAGAACTCGACATCCTTTAATTGACATCCTGTTACGAACCCACAGTCCTCCACAAAGGCGCTGTTAGTTTAAACTGGCAGCGCCTTTGTCTTTGCGCTCCATGTAGCGTCTCGGTGCTCGAGAGATCGTTCTGACTCAATGCCCAAATTTGAAATTTCCCCAATTCTCATCGTTGGGGAACGCCTTTTCCCAGCCCTGACCATCGAACCCATCGATCGTGCGCACGCCATCCAACTCCCCCAGAGTCGTGATGGTATACACGATAGACCCTTGCGAATGGGCGATGCCTTCGAGATTACGCCAGCGAACCTTAAGTTGATTCCCGTCAATCCGACCCTCACCATTCTGAATGGCCCCGGTTACAATCCAATGCAATTTATAAACGCCGGGCTGATCTCCAGGCTCTATTTTTAGCGTGCCGCTATAATCAGCTCCTCCAACATCAACGCCATTCACCGCATAGAGCCCCACAAGTTCAGGTAGATGATTCGGGTCGGCAGGCTCCCCTTGAATGACGCCTTGTCCCTTGCGGCAAGAGACCAACAAAAGCGCTGAGAGTAAAAGGAGTGTGATCAGGAAAATTCTTCTTGCCATTATAACACCTGGAATAAGATCAGCTACCTCAATTTTCCACGACGCCCGGCGGTTTGGCAAATCGCTTTGCAACGTTGACAGTGCTTGATTGATATAAATTTTCCAGACGGGGCACAATGGTATCCCAGCTGAAATCTTGCTGGATGAACAATCTTCCTCGTCGCCCCATCTCCTCAGCGATGGAACGTTCACCCAACAAACGAATAATCTTTCCGGCGAAAGTTTCGGGATCATCGGCCAAGGCCAGATGCACGTCATCCTGCACAGGGATGCCATCGGCCCCCAGGCTGGTGGAGACGACCGGTTTGGCCAGCGCTAGAGCCTCGAGGATTTTGAAACGCGTGCCGCCTCCCGCCAACAATGGGACTACGTACACATCAGCCTGCACGATGTAAGGACGAACATCGGGAACTTCGCCTGTCACCGTGACATCATCTCGATCCGCTAACGCAGATAACCGCTGGTGAGGATTGCGTCCCACCACCCAAAAATGCACAGTCAGTCCCTGCGCCCGCAATTTGGGCATAACTTCGGCAGCAAACCACAAGGCCGCATCGACATTGGGACGAAAATCCATCTTGCCTGTAAAAACCAGATGCGGCCCCGGCGTATCGAAGATGGGAGGGCCGGGATCATCCACCTGGTAAAAGGAAAGATCGACCCCATTCGTAACCACCTCGATGGGGACATCGGAGGCAAGCGAGCGCAAAAACCTGGCGTCCGGATCGCTAACGGCAGCCACGCCATCCACCGTCTGCAACAATTGGCGTTCATATCGACGCAATTTTGCAGACTGAATGGCGGAATAGAGGGCAGCAGCCCAGCGTCGGGGGCGCCGAACATCGGCCTGCGCAGCTCGCCATTGCAATAACGTCTCAGCATTATGTGCGTCATAAATGGCAAGTCCATAGCTCACGCCCATCTGTCGCAATGCAAAGAAATATGGGGCCATCTCGATGCCTTCAATCTGCAAAATATCTGGACGCAGATCAGAGACCAGCATCGCCAATTGGCGGGCAATGTCGGGGGACCAAAGACGCCAGGCCATGTCTGGCTCCAGAGAGGTGGCCAGGGTAAGCAAACGATGGCCAGCACTACGCAAAACCTGTGGGGCCGTTGTCACAGATGCTGTTAAATCGCGCACGGGCCCGCTGTCGGGACGATCGCCCGGAGCAAGGATGCTAAACAAATGCACCTCATGGTTTTGGGCCAGCCCTTTGATAAGATTATAGTTACGCAAGGTTGTTCCCTGATGGGTAGGCCAGGGAAACTGTGGCGTTAGCATCAACACATTCATACGTATTTCATTCCTCATCCAAGGTTTTCAGCACCGCCACCTCATCGCAGGCGTGGAACTTGGGACAATAGACGCATTCACTCCAGATTTTGGGACTGATCTCCCAGCGATCGACAACCCGAAAACCCTGTTGTTCGAAAAACCGGGGGGCCAGAGTGAGGGCGCAGATCTGGCGCAGGCCCCGCCGCCGCGCCATC
>CAZYSY010000222.1:0-7226 GCA_964650295.1 uncultured Caldilineales bacterium
CGCAGATAGGTCCCCTGCCGCCGGGGGCGTTTCAAAATGGGTGGCGCTTTTCGCGTTCATGGCCTACTCAAGTGGGGCGCTTCAGGCCTGCGGCCAGGGGACACCATCCGCCGTCCAGGTCGCCGTAGGACGCCCATGGGCGCTATCTGAACACCTTCCCGCAACTCCTCCCCCGCTCCGAGATGGACGGGGGAGGAAACAAAGATGGGGCTAGCCCGAGTTCACTCGGCCAGTGCATCATTAGACAACTTGCCCCGAAATTGAAACGCCCCCAACGGGTGAAATTGACTTCTCGCAAAAAATGTCTTAAAATACTTGTGCTTTATTCAATCACTTGGCAAACTCTATCTACGTTCTATCGTTAAAACCTTCATTAATAAAGGAGACTTTATCATGACGTTGACTTCTTCAAACACCCCCGGAAACCAATGGTGGGTGGTGCTACTTTATGGCATCCTGTCTGTAATTTTAGGCGTTATCCTCTTTGTGCAACCAGGACTAGCCATGGTTTCCATCGTCTTTGTGTTGGGAATTTACTGGCTGGTAACGGGAATTATCGGCCTATTCGACATGTTTCAAGACCGCACCGCCTGGGGTTGGAAGTTATTCTTCAGCATCTTAGGTATTGTGGCTGGCCTGCTGGTCATCAGTCGCCCCCTCTGGGCCACGATGGTCGTCCCCACGGCTTACGTCATAATCCTAGGTGTTTGGGGGATGATCATGGGGATCATCATGCTCATCTCAGCATTCAAAGGAGCAGGCTGGGGCGCAGGAATCATGGGCGTCATTGGCATATTCCTTGGCTTGTTCCTGATCTGGAACCCGTTTGCTGCGGCATTGGCGCTTCCTTTCGTGCTGGGAGCCTTTGCATTAGCTGGCGGCATCATCAACATCTTCATGGCATTCAAGATTCGCAGCTAAGAAAACTTTGCCCCATTCACCACAGCAACTTTTAAGCAGTCATCGGAGGACGGCTTACTGGCCGTCCTTCTTTTTGGGTTTTTGACGTCATTATGTTTATACAAAAAGACATCTTGCACCGAAGCCCCTTTACTTTTCTGAAAAACTTCATTGTCATTGAAGTTATCTTTGCTCTTGTCCCCATCACGCTCGCAGCCTTCCTGAATTTAGAGGGAAGCTACGAAACGATTGGCCTGGCTCGCAGCATTCCATTTGTATTAATTTGGACGATATTCATTACATTACTACAGATTATCGCCGTAACGATAGCCTTTTTATTTTGGTATATGCCTCGTTATGTGTTGGCCGAAGATGGCATATACTTCCGTTATGGTCCTGGAGGTGAGCTAAAGCTCCTGGTCGATTACCGCCGCATTCAAGATGTATCAGTGAAACAAGGCATCCTTGCACGTCGTTTGAGCTACGGGAGCATCATTCTGTTGCCCCCGGAATCAGCTATGCCTATCAAGATCCAAGACATCCCATATCCAACAATGACTGCGGAGGAGATTATGGATCGAGCCAGGCGGTCTATTCTCGTCGAGGATGATACCGTCCCCCCCATGACAGTCGAAGAAATCCTTGCTGCAGGTGAATCTCAGTTTGTGGAATACAAATCAAGCCTCATGTGGGATTACCGTCAGCAGCGAGTAAACAAAAAACTATATACGCCTGTCATGAAAAGCCTGACCGCCTTCATGAATTCACGAGGCGGTCACCTTCTCATCGGAGTCGATGACGATGGAAACATTTTGGGCATCGAAGCCGATTTGCAAGGCCTGAAGAAACCCAATCTCGATGGTTGGGAGAACACATTTAATTTGGCTTTCAATAAAATGATAGGCGTCGAATATCGCCGTCTGATAAAACTAAACTTTTACGAGAAAGATGGAAAAACGATTTGTCATATTTATGCAAAACCGGCCAACACCCCAATCTTTCTCAAAGAAAATAATACCGAAAAATTCTATGTGCGGGCAGGAAATGCCAGCCAACCTCTGGCTTTTAGCCAAGCTGCAAGGTATATCCAGGCCCGATTCAGAAACTAATCACTTGCTCATCATACCTTTACTCAACTTTGGAGGAATACAATGAATGAAGAACGAAACAGCACAAGTTCCGGATCTGCTGGAGCTGGCGGATTTTGGGCAAGCGCCAGCAGTGGCGTTAAAGCGGCAATTGTCATTGGAGTCATCGTCCTGATCGGATTATTACTGTGGGGGCTTTTTGCCATGCTTGGCGGTGATAAGGGCGGCTCAACCGAGCCCGATCTAACTCCGATCCCCACGGTAGCCCCCCCCACAGCTGAAGCCGGCAAACCCGCTTTGACGGCAAGCGCAGATACAAAAATTTATGCTGGCCCCAGCACAGAATACGAACAGATTGGCGTCTTGCAATCCGGACTTTCAGCTGGCATCGTTGGCAAAAACGCTGATGGCAGCTGGTGGGCCATCGACTTCCCGGCAGGACCAGATGGCGTAGGCTGGGTGCCTAATGGCGATGTCAAGACTGAAAATACCGACAATGTTCCTGTGGTCGAGGCGCCGCCTTTACCAACCCCCACCCCCACAGCCACCCCTGTTGTCATCACCGACTGGAAAGGGGAATACTTTGATAACGCCGACATAAAAGGCGAACCCGTTTTGGTGCGCAATGACACCGAAATCAACTTCAACTGGGGCAACGAACCTCCCGCTCCCGGGCTCCCCAACGACAACTACTCGGTGAGATGGAGCCGTCAGGCAGATTTCGAGAACAGCGACTACCTCTTTACCGTTGCACTCGAAGGCGGCGTCCGCCTGTGGCTGGATGGCCGGTTGCTTATCGATGATTGGGTTGGCAGCGGCAATCGCACCTTACAAGCCAAAAGTGGCATCATTAATGGTGGTCCGCATGATCTACGCGTCGATTACTTCAAGAGTGGAGGCATCGGTCACATTACTGTCTCATGGGAACCTGTGCAAACAGCCCCGCCTGTAGCTGTCATCGACCTCCCGAGCGAACCGATCGTTGTGGGACAACCCGCTCAGTTCAAGGGTGATCGCTCTACAGCTGCAGAAGGACATCAGATCCAAAAATATGAATGGGATTTCGGAAATGGCCTCAACTCCACCATGGTCAATCCCGAAGTCACCTATGCGCAACCCGGTTCCTATAGCGTTACTCTGACCGTAACCGATGACCTGGGCCAGACAGGTCAAACGAGTGTGGATATCACCGTAGCCGACATAGCCACCCCTACACCGACCGTAACGCCCACCCCAGAACCTCAACCGGAACCTGGCGAAGGTCTCGTCAACATCGAATGGTCCATGCAAACGATGCACAAAGGACGCCAATCCACGATCAAAGTCCTCCCAGACTACCCCGTAACGCTGCTGCTAACCCCCAAGGGTAACTATTCTGGCACCTATACGGGCAATGGTGGTTGTAACAATTACCAGGGCGAGTATCACATTAAAGGTGAGGGAGAAGTCAAATTCTTCCCCATGAATCAAGGACAGAAAGTCTGCGAACCAGAGGTCATGGAGCAAGAAAAGGTCTACTTCGAACTATTGCTTCAGATGACCAATTATAAAATTTCTGAGGATGGTCAGGAGCTGAAGCTATCGACAAGCACTGACGACAGCATTACCTTCATCCAAAACACGCAACGCTAAACATCGCAGGTGCGTTACGCCAACGTCAACCAACAACTTCGAGGGCTGTCATTAGACGGCCCTCTTCATTCACAGGAGCCAACGACCATGGGGTATCCTTTTAGTCTCCCCAAACTCAAATACGATTACAATGCGCTAGAGCCTCATATCGACACGCGCACCATGGGAATTCATTACGAAAAACATCATGGCGGTTATGTCGCCAAATTGAATGCCGCTTTAGAATCGCACCCCGAATTACACGACAACAGCCTGACCGAATTACTGATGCACCTAGATGCACTGCCTGCTGATATTCGCACCGCTGTTCGCAACAATGGCGGAGGACACGCCAACCACACCATGTTCTGGAGTATTATGCGCCCCAAGGCTGGTGGCGCTCCAGTGGGCACGTTGGCCGATGCAATCAATGATGCTTTCGGTAATTTTTCAGAATTCCAATCCGAATTCAAACAAGCAGCCATGGGACGCTTTGGTAGTGGTTGGGCCTGGTTGGTAGTGACCGTCGATGGAAAACTTTCCATCATCAGCACCCCCAACCAAGATAATCCCATCTCACTCGGGTTCATTCCCATCATGGGATTGGATGTATGGGAACACGCCTACTATCTAAATTACCAAAACCGCCGGGCCGATTACATCGATTCATGGTGGCATGTCGTGGATTGGAACGTCGTTAGCGCAAATTATACAGCCTTACACATCGCTGACACCTTGGCCAAAGCTGCTCTTTCAGTCAAAGAAACCTGGAGCAATTTCCGCCGCGCCTGGGGAATATAAAGCCCTTCGGCTGAATAAATCACGTCAAGACGATTCGTCGGAAGTGATGGAACTCTTGCAAACCAGAAGCCGCGTCCTGCAACGCGGCTTCTGGTCTAAAAAGCAAGTGTTGATGCTTTAATCTGCTGTCCCACAAACAAACGCAGGGACAACAGGGCGAAAATGGATGAAGAAGGATGCTGGTTGCATCCACCTTGGTCTATTTTCGTCCATGTTCGTCGGCATATTTAGTAAAGATTGCTTGGTAAGCCAGTTGGTATGCCACAATAAGGTTGCACATTGGTTCACGCACACGCATTACGCCACTTCAGGCCAATCCAGCAACATCACCTTTACCGGGAAATTGGGCGGGGTATGATCCAGCGACTCGGGAATGATCGCCAGCCCATCCGCCTTGACCATCGAAAGCAGGATGCCCGAACCCTGATCGCCAGTGAGGTGCGCATAGATTTTGCCATCCTGTTCTTCTAACCAGACGCGCAGATAATGGCGGCGGTTGTCTTTTCGTTTAACCGGATCCACCAATATGGCGTCAATGGTGGGTTTCTCCAATTTAGTTTTGCCCAGCATGGTGAGGATGGCAGGTCGGGCAAAGAGCTCAAAAGAAATGGTGGAAGAAACTGGATTTCCAGGCAGGCCCAAAAGTGGCGTGCCCTGAATCTCACCAAAAGCCATGGGTTTTCCTGGCTTCATGCGCGCCCGCCAAAAATGCATTTCTCCCTCTGAAGCCAATACGTTTTTGACAACATCGAAATCGCCCATGGAAACACCCCCTGAAGTGAGAATGAAGTCAGCATTCAGGTCCAGCGCTTCGCCAATCTTCGATGTTAGGGCCTCAATGGTATCTGGAGCGATGCCCAATCGCAGGGGGACGCCCCCATACTTCAGCACTAACGCCGAAACAGTGTAGCTATTGGCGTCACGTATCTTGCCCGGCTGCCAGGGCTCAGTTACATCGATGACTTCATCCCCAGTGGAAAGCACCGCCACACGGGGTTGGCGATGTACCAACACGGTTGGGCGCCCTAGTGCGGCCAACATGCCGATCTCTTGTGGGCGCAACACTTTTCCGCGAGCCAACACCACCTGGCCCTTTGTCACATCCTCTCCTGCATGCCGGATATTTTTCCACATGCGATACGGCTTGAAAATCAACACATCATCGCCATCACGTTCAGTTTGCTCAAAAGGAACAACAGCCTCCGCACCGGGCGGGATGGGAGCGCCGGTCATAATGCGTACAGCAGTGCCAGGAACAATGGCAGTTTCCAACACATATCCCGCAGCCAGATCCGCCACCACCTTCAAGCGAGCAGGATGCTCGAGTGAAGCGTTTTGCGTATCTGCAATGCGCACAGCATAGCCATCCATGGCCGTGTTGGACAGAGGTGGAATATCCATCTCAGCCATGATATCCTCTGCCAGAACCCGATCCAACGCCTCCAGGATGGGAATGCGTTCAGGTTTCAATGGTGCAAAATGCTCAAGAATGCGTCGCCGAGCCTCCTCGACATCCAGCATAGGATAAATTTCATTCATAACAGTCTCCGTGTCAATGGGATAACAATATCGAACATCATACCACGAATGCACCGAAATGTTGAGCTGACACAACGACAACATTCATAGTGTGAACATATGCCCCAGCCCCTTTTCTTCTGCCAACCGCAGTGCCAAACCGGCAGCAGCAGCATCTTGCACAGCCAATCCGACACTTTTGAAAATCGTAATATCCGATTGCGATACACGCCCCTCAACCAGCCCCAATACAAGCTCGCCCAACGTGCCCGCCAGTTCTTGAGTGGAATAAAGATTGGCGCGAATGGGCTTAATGATGTCACCCGCTTCATGCACAGCCGCCATGACATCATCAACAAACACCCGAGAGCGAATAATTGTGGCTGCAGGCGCTTCCTGCATCTCCGGCGTATATGCGCCTACCAGATTGATATGTGCGCCAGGAGCAACATCAGCATCCAAAAAAACAGGCGTGGTGCTGGTGGTGACGGTGGTGATGATATCCGCCCCTTGCACAGCCTCACGCGTCTTGGTGGCCCAAGCATTGACGCCTTCAGTTTGCAACCGATGGGCCAACGCCTTGGCGCTTTGGCCACCCATACTGACAATACGCACCTCGTCGATTTCTCGCACAGCCATTACTGCCCGCACCTGATCATAAGCCTGCCCGCCAGCGCCAATCAAAGCCAAGATACGACTATCAGGACGCGCCAACAGTTCGGTAGCCAGACCACTCGTTGCGCCAGTGCGAATGGATGTCAGGGCGCCACCTTCGAGCAATGCCAGTGGAGCACCCGTTTCAGCGTCCAGCACAATGACCAACCCCGTAATGGTCGGCAGCCCACGTCCGCTATTCCCAGGAAAAACTGAAACAATCTTTTGAGCCAACGTCTGGCTCTCTTGCAAAAAAGCAGGCATAAACAGCGCCACGCCCGCCTGCGTCTCAATAGCCAAACGTTGCGGGGATTGCACCACATTCCCTGCCAACTCAGAGAAAGCCATACGCATGGCATCAATGGCTGCGGGCATGGATAAAGCCAAGCGCACATCTTGCGCCGAAAGAATTCTGATTTCCATATTGCTATTCGTCATTACAAGCGTCGACAGAGAGGTTGCCGTCATTGGAGGGAATTTTACCACCAACAGCAGGCGAACCTCAATTTGACGCCACAAAATCACATGTGCTATCATCCCTGACACAATTCAATATCCCCTCCCGATGAAGGTGCGCAGATGGCCCGGATGCCCTGCGCATAATGGGGGAAGACCGGTGAAAGTCCGGCGCTGGCCCGCAACGGTAAGCTGTTA
>CAZYSY010000223.1:0-6976 GCA_964650295.1 uncultured Caldilineales bacterium
TCGGGCCAGCACCATCAGTTTCTCATCCACCTCTCGCACATCAGGAGCATCCAGATCGATAATCTCCAGTTTGGGGTGATCGAGATGTTGGAGATCATCCAGCACCTGCAGGCCGCGACGCCCGCGCGCGCGGCGCAGCGCGTCTGACGAATCTGCAATGTACTGCAATTCGGCCAGAATGAAACGGGGAACCAGCAGGGGGCCGGGCAGAAATCCAGTCTTGGCCACGTCCAGAATGCGCCCGTCGATGATGACGCTGGTGTCGAGCAGCAGGGGATGTGGGCCTTTGGGAATGGGGCCGCTGGCTGCGGATGGTGTTTCTACGGTCTCTTTTTGGCGAGGACGCAGCATCTTAAGTAACCGCACCAGGTCATCTCGCCGGAGCACCAGAATCATTGCACCCAAATAGCCGAATACGATGCTGGCAATGAATGGTAGGATGGGGCCAAAAGGCGCGGGGAGTTGGGCCAAAGGAATGGCTACCAACGCGGCTACTATTAGTCCGAGCACCAGACCAATACTGCCTGCAATTACTTCTTCAATGGGGATTTGGCGGATGACGCGAATGGCGAATTTGGCCGGGCGCGTTGTCAGCCAGGGAGCAACAATCCAACCGATGACGGCCCCAGCGAGGGTCAAAGGCCCCACATATTTCATGGCTTCCAAGTCCATGATGGGATTGGAAATGCCCGTGACGAGGATGCCGATCTCCCAGCCGATAATTGCAAAAATAATGAGTCCTAGAAAACGAAAAATGCGGTCGATAACCACGAGATAAGACCTCCTATTCGATTGTCAATGAGCTAATTGCCCGTGGGCGGCTCATTAGAGAAGAAGGAATAAAGATAAATGAAAATGAAATAATATGGATAAAAAAATAAATTAAAATGAATGGGAATTCTTGGACATCTTAGCACAATGCAGGTGAGTTTGCAATGCCTGTAAGCTGCTTTCCTTTTTCGCGGAGGTAAAATGCACGGCAAGCGTTTGACATCCGTAGGGGATGAAGGCACAATGGGGTGTGATCTCTTGCTCTGTTTTACAACATGCTTTTTCAGGAGGAATTATGTCGGAATCCAGAAATCCCAAACCGATTCAGGTCGAAGCGCCAAAAGATCTGAAGCCGACGTATAGCAATTTCGCCATCATCCATCACAATTATAATGAAATTCTCATTGATTTTGCCCACATCATGCCCAATATCCCTCAGGCGCAGGTGCAATCTCGAATTGTGATGACGCCTTATCACGCCAAGTTGCTTTTGCAGGCGCTGACGCACAATCTACAAAATTACGAGAAGCGCTTTGGCGAGATCAAGATGCGGGGAACGGGGTTGCCCGAACGCCCGCCCATGGGTTTTGATCCCAATCAGGTGCATTGAGGTTGGACGAAGCTTATGGAGATTGCTGCATATCAGCGTTGGATCAAGGAGTGGGATGAGGTCCGGGGATTCGACAAGGCGGATCCAGGACTCACCGTTGTGCACGCGCTAGAGGAGCTGGGCGAGGTGGCGCGCGAGGTTCTGTTTCTCAAGGGATATAAGCAGGATGCCCTTCCCGAGGATCATTATCAGGCCCTAGCGACTGAACTGGCCGATACCATTGTTTTTCTTTTCAAGCTGGCTTATCAATATGATATCGATATCGAAGATGCGTTGATGCGCTTGCAGGATCGCGTCGATAAACGATTTCCTGAAGATCAACCTGGGTGGCATCCGGTCGATCCTTAAATGAGGCTGGGAATGAACCGCTCTCTGGGTGCAGTTGGCGTCAGGACGTTGGACTCGCGTTGGTTGGCGGGTACCCGGGGGAGGGGGTAGCGTCTCTCCACTCTGATGTCTCTAGGGAGGAGATGCTCTCGGCCTGAGAGGGCTGCAGTTGCGTTGGCGGATCTTCTTTTTTGTGGTGAGGCGGTTCTTTGGCTGCCTTTCTGGCGCGCACTTTTTCTGCGATAATGATGGAAGTCAATTCGTCCAGCAGGTCTAATAGTTCGGGATCAGCCTGCTGATCGGTAAATGCGTAGCGTTTGGGATCGCCTTTGGCCCCCGTAAACAGGGTGATTTCATATTCTTGTTGGCCAGGCATAAAGGTGGCGGATTTACGGCGTACGACGTATGAGAGTTTGCGCGGCGTCAATTTGATGTGAACGTCATGCGCCAGTTCATCGGGCAGGGCATCGAGATCGATGTTACCTTCCAGGGCGATGCCCATACCGCCGGTGGTGCGTAGATGTAGTCGTTTGGTTTGCTTGCGTCGGATGTTTGTTTTCATGATTATCAGTGAATTCCTACCAATCTCCAGGCCCGCCGGACCATTTGCATCTCGAAGCTGTTCTGGCCGAATAGCTCCCAGGCGGTTTGTATGGTCATGTCGGCCCAGTCGGCGAAAGTGGCCATGGGGTTGTTCAGCTTCTGAATGGCTTGATACCAAATTTGGCCTGCTTTTTCCCACGAGTAGCCACCGAGATATTGGGCCAGGAGATAGAATGCGTGGTTGGGGATGCCAGAGTTGATGTGGACGCCGCCATAGTCGGAGGATGTGTTCACGAACAGGTCCATGTGGAATGGTTGCGGGTCTTTGCCCAGGATATCGTCGTTGTAGGCCAGTCCCGGAGTTTTCAGTGAGCGTAAGGCTTTTCCTTCGACATCGGGAGCAAAGATCGTTTCGCCCACCAACCAGCTGGCTTCTGCCACGGTTTGTTTGTTGGCGTATTGTACGGTCATCACGCCAAAAACATCGGCAAAGCTTTCGTTCAGCGCACCCGATTGGTCTTTGTATAAAAGTCCACCGGAGTATTGCACGACACCGTGGCTTAGTTCGTGTCCGATGACTGAAAGGTCGGTAAATGAACGGAATAACAGGCCATCGCCATCTCCAAAGACCATCTGTGTTCCATTCCAGAAGGCGTTGTTGAACCGTCGTCGATGATGGACGGTGGAAAGGATGGGCAAGCCTTTGCCGTCGATGGAATAACGTTGGAAGGCGCCAAGATAGAATTGGAACACCTGCCCGGTGAGTTCGTAAACTCGGTTGACGGTGTTATCCTTTACTGGTGGATCGCCTTCCGCACGCACCAATTCGCCCGGCAACGCTACCTTGTGTCCGCCGTTGTAGACTTCGCGGCGTAGGGTGAGGGTGGTTTCGGCGATATGTGGCGGGCCGACAGGGGTGGGGCTTTGGGGGATGATGGTCATCCGTTGTACGCGGGCTTTGTCTGCTTCTTTTTCCGCGCGTTCCGCCATTTTTTTCATTTTTGCATCGCCATGGATTTTGATCGATTCCAGAATGTGGGGCGGGAGGATGCAATGAATGGGGTTGGGAGTGGCTGACATGAAACGCCTCCGGGAGACGTGCTGCATATGGGCAGGCTTGAGAACGGTTTTTCTTTTCTATTTTATTTTACGACGCTTTGTCAAAAATCTGAAGGGCCTCAGCAAGCAGGGGGGCGTTTTAATTTGGGGTTTTGGCCGGGCGGATTACGAATCCGCCCTGGGGAGCCCCGCTTCGGAGCCGGATTCGCAATCCGGCGGGTTTTGCAATGTCTGCCCCAATTTTGAAACGCACCCATCGAGTAGGGTTGAGGAGTTGGATGCAGGATGTGATTGATGCGCGGGAGCGCTGGAAACGCGTCGGTTTAATCGTCAATCTTGGCGAGAGTCGCCTCGAGCATGTATAATTCGTTTTTGCATGGGAATTTTCCCTTTGCGCTTATCTTACGTTCAAAAGGCCCGTTGTGGATTCAATCGAGACGATCCGTTGCAGTGTGTGCATCACTGCCTATAATGAAGAAGCGAATATCGGCAAGATTCTGGATGCGATGATCAATCAGCATCTCCATGAGGTGGAAATTACCGAGATTATCGTGGTGGCCAGCGCTTGCACCGATGATACTGTGCCCATTGTCAGGGAGTTCATGGCAAAGGATTCGCGGGTAAAGCTCATCGAGCAGGAGGAGCGTCTGGGAAAGACGGCCGCAATCAATGCGTTTCTCAAGGTGGCGCAGGAAGATATTTGTGTGTTGGAAAGTGGTGATACGCTGCCTCACGAATCGGCAGTCGAGCATATGGTGCGGATGTTTCGCGATCCAAAGGTGGGGATGACGGGCGCACATAAGGTTCCGGTGAATACGCCGGATCATTTGGTGAGTTTGTTCACTTATTTGCGTTTGCAGTTGGAACATGAACTCAGCCTGGATATTCCCCGGTTAGGGGAGATGATCGCATTCCGCAAAGTGTTTGATCAGATCCCTCCTGATGTGGCGATGGATGAGGCTTTTGTGGAAGCGTTCATGGTGCAGCGGGGTATGGAGGTGCGTTATGCGCCCGATGCGGTGGTGTATAATACGGGCCCCACGACGATCGGCGATTTTGTACGCCAGCGTCGACGCAATCATGCCGGACATCTTTATCTTAAACATAAATATGGTTATAAAGTGAGTAGTTTGCGTAAGCGTAAGGTCGCGTGGATTGCGACGAAACAGGTGGCTCGCGCCATCTGGGGGGTGGTGCAATTGGTGTATGTGTTGGGAATGTTGGCTTTTTTGGAAGGTTGGGCTCGTTTTTTGGGGTGGTATGATTTCGCCATCAAGAAGGAAAAACATGTGGTGTGGGATATGGCTTGGAGCCAGAAGGCGGATGTGGCGTCGGAAAAGGCGAAGTCGCGAGCGTTGGCTGAAGAGGCCGATCCCATCGATCCTGTGGCGGCAATGACTGTTGCCAGTCATGAAACGAAGGGCTGAATCGTGAAAGGCAAGTACACTGGCGCGTTGCTGCGGGGCATGATTAGTCTGGTACTAATTGTGTTCGTCCTTTGGCGGTTTCAGGATAAGCTGGTGCATGTGTGGAGGCTTCTGGCCTCTGCGAGTTTGGGGTGGATTGTGGTGGGGGTGGCGTTGTTTTGGATGGCGATGTTGATCAATGCCTATAAGTGGTGGGTGTTGCTCCGAGCGCAGCAGGTTTATGTTCCTTTTCTTTCGATGGCCAATTTTACTTTTGTGGGTTTTTTCTTCAATAATATTTTGCCCGCGAATATCGGTGGTGATGTGATGCGGGGTTATGGCTTGGCGAAATACACTGATCAACATGCTGGCGCTGCGGCCTCAGTGGTGTTGGATCGTCTTATTGGACTTTCTGCTTATATGAGCGTGGCCGCGCTCTCGGCGTTAGCAGTGGTTTTTTTGACGGATCGGATGGATCTTTGGCCCCTGGCCGCGGCGGCTGTGTTGGCGTTGTTGGCATTGGTGATGCTGGGCGCGTTTCTCATCAGTCGCCGCATCAGCCGTCTGGTGAGCCGACTGCTGCATCGCGGCGTTTTGGAGCGCGTGGCTGTGATTTGGGATTCACTGGCGGCGGCGTTCAAGCGCTATCGTTTCGAATATAAGTCTTTGGCCCTGGCTTTTATCATCGGACTGACAGGGATTGGCGCCACTTCGATGGTGAATTATGTATTGTCTTTGGCCCTGGGAGGCGGGATTCCCCTGCTTTATATATTTCTTTTTACTCCACTTATTGCGCTGGTGTTGATCGTGCCTGTTTCTATTGGGGGGGTGGGACTCAGCCAGGTGGCGTATCCCTTTTTCTATGGTTTGGTGGGGGTTTCGGATGAGTTGGCGATTGCGCTCAGTTTGTTTGTATTGGGGGTGCAGGTGTTTTGTAGTCTGCCTGGCGGGGTATTGTGGTTATTGTGGAAGAGAGATGTGACGATGTCGTAGGTTGGCAATGTTTAGGTGATGGCCGCGCGCATGGCTGCAATGGGGGCGGCGCGTCCTGTCCATAGCTCCCATGAGCGCGCTCCCTGATAAACCAGCATGCCCAGACCGTTCCACGCTAGCGCGCCTGCGTTTTGCGCCTGGGCCATCAGGCTGGTGAGCGGGGGGTTATAGACCAGATCATACACCATCTGGCCAGGATGAAGAGGAAGGGTGTGGGGCCAGGGTGAATGGTTGATGTGTGGTGCCATGCCCACAGGGGTGCAGTTGACGATGAGCCGGGCCGCTGAGGCCCATGCCGGAAGATCAGTCCAGGAGTGCGCCTGTAGCCGGTGGGGATGCGACAGATGTGGTTTTAGGGCGGTGATCAGTTGTTGGGCTTGGGAAAGCCTGCGGGCCAGGATGTGGGTGGAAATGCCGTGTGTGGCCAGAGCGTAGGCGATGGCCCTGGCTGAACCTCCTGCGCCCAACACCAATGCGTTTTCTTCTGTGCTCAAGGCGTCGGTTATCCCTAAATCTTCCAGGTCGCGCCAGAAGCCCCAGGCGTCGGTGTTGGTTCCCACCAGTTGTTCTTCTTTTATGATGATGGTGTTGACTGCTCCGATGGCTTGGGCTTCGGGGGTAAGTGCATCCAGGAAAGGGACGACGGCTTGTTTGTGTGGCACGGTGACATTGGCCCCGCGAATCCCGAGGGCGCGTAAACCGGCCACTGCTTCGTTGAGTCGGTGGGGCGGTGTGGGAAACAGGGCGTAATAACCGGGCAGCCCCGCCGCGGCAAAAGCGGCGTTGTGCATGGATGGAGATTTGGAGTGCGCCACAGGCCACCCCAAGAGGCCGGTGAGGATGAAGTTGTTGGCTATCATTCCTTTATTTTATCAGGGATGACACCATGCAAGCGAATAAAGAAGAGGGGGCGTTTGTCCACGCGGGCGGAGTGATGGCAGACAGGCGCAACACATCGACGCAGGCCGACGGGCGGCCCCAGGCCCCCAGGCCCGAATTCATTCGGCGCACACACCTGCGCCCAGGAGGGTCTGCGCCTAGCCGGTTGTGCTGCCTATCCGCGGCATCTCCTCCCCCACTCCGAGACGGGGGGAGAGGAGATGTGGAGAGGAATTGCCTGTGCCGTCCGTCCCCCTGCGGGGAGGGTTCCCAGTCGCGAGTTTGCAATCTAATTTTTGAAAGAAGGGCTGTCGGCGCAGGCTGACAGGCGGCCGGAGGCCCTCAGCCCTGATTTCAATCGGTGGGCAACTGGGCATGAAATTTGTGT
>CAZYSY010000224.1:0-13358 GCA_964650295.1 uncultured Caldilineales bacterium
GAAAGCACCAGGAATTCCTTGTAGAACAGGATGATGGTGACAATGACAATGATGCCGAAAATGAAAGTGAGCCACAGGTCTTGATTGCTCACGCCCAGCACGTCGCCGAAGAGAAAATGCGCCAGATCCACCGCGTAACCCCGCACGGTGGAGATGAGTGCGATGCCCAGGGCGAACATCCCCGCGAAAACGATGCCAATGGCGGTGTCTTCCTTCAGTTCCGCCCCCTTGCTCACGACGCCAATGCCGATGGCGGTGAGCACGGCTGTGGCCAGGGCGAACCAGAAAACCGCGGTCTGGGAGCCGCTGCTAACGAGATAGCCCACAGCCACGCCCGGCAGGATGGCGTGCGCCAGCGCATCGCCGAAGAAAGCCATGCCCCGCAGCACGATGTATGTGCCCACCGTCGCGCACACAAGGCCAACCAGGATCGCAGCCAGCAGCCCGCGCACCATGAAAGGATAAGCCAGAGGATCGATGATGAGGTGGATAATGCTCATTGCAATTGTAGCGGCAAAGAAAATGAGGAGTTGTAATGGGAGGCTTTGACACAATCTAGTCTAGTACAGGATGCAGTTGGCGGCAAGAATGCATCTGACAACTATTTTTTGATTCCCAAAATGATTGTGCTAAAATAACGTTTAGCTGATGGCTCGGCTTCCCCCAAAACAATTCAATCCGCCCGCGTAGCTCAGTGGATAGAGCACTTGCCTCCGGAGCAAGGTGTCACAGGTTCGAATCCTGTCGCGGGTACCTGTTTCGACGTCCCCCGGCGCTGCCTTGGGACGTTTTTTGCTATGGGGCTTCTTCCTGCCATTGACGAAATCGTTATGGCAACTTATAATATGACGTAGACGCTGATTCCATCCCACCCCTACCCTTTTCATGGAGGCTTATATGGCTGCAAAGAAGCTGCTATTTCTCGTTGGCGATTATGTAGAAGATTATGAAATCATGGTGCCGTTCCAGGCCCTGGCCGCGGTGGGGTACGCAGTTCATGCCATTTGCCCAGACAAGAAGGCGGGAGAAGTGGTGCGCACGGCCATTCACGATTTCGAGGGAGATCAGACCTACAGCGAGAAGCGAGGACATAACTTTGCCCTGAACGCCACTTTCGATGAGATCGATCCCGCAGATTATGACGGCCTGGTCATCCCAGGTGGACGGGCGCCCGAATACATCCGGCTGAATCCCAGGGTGTTGGAGATCGCCCGCCACTTCTCCGAGGCCAACAAGCCCATTGCCGCCATCTGCCACGGCGCTCAGATTTTGGTGGCCGCGGGCGTGATCAAGGGCCGTAAACTCACCGCATATCCTGCGGTCGGGCCCGACATCAACGCCGCCGGCGGCGAGTACGTCGAGATTCCGGTGGACAAGGCCTATGTCGATGGCAATCTCGTCTCTGCCCCGGCCTGGCCCGCCCATCCCGAATGGATCGCCAAACTCCTGGAGGTGATGGGAGCGAAGATAGAACTCTAACTTCTGCGCCGCTGTGACGCTTTTGGGCGGAACGGCGGCCTTTCGTTTGGCCAAACACCAATCAAGAAGTGCCCAATGTGCAACTTTTTCTGGCGCATCAACGGGCTTATCACGCATCTCCGCTTAACAAGCCGACGAATATGGACGAAAGTAGCGTTTTCCGTCGTCAATTTTCGTCCTATCGTCTGTTTGCGGGACAGCAGATTAAAGTATCAACGCCCACTGTTCAGGATGGGAAAGTCGCACATCAGGTAAGAATTGTATCTGGATGGCGCTCTTTCAGTGCGTTTTGTGAGTCTGCGACAAAGTTGTTGCATTATTGATCGATTTCCGGCATAATATCGTCAATCTAAGTAGTTTCTGGATAATATGCAAGAAACTTATTAACGCCAGGTTGCGAGCTTGACAATTGTCTACGACGAACATAGACGAAGTAAAATCATCCACATTCGTCCTTTCGTCCATTTTCCTCTTGACGGGCCCAGGCCCGCCTTCGGTGTACAGCGCCCGATAGCCTGGCTTCAGTCGGAAAGGGTACCGCCAAAGTCGACGACTCAACTCGCTCTATCGAGCCCGGCGGACTGAAAGCCCCCCCGAACGCCATTTATCTAAAAGAAACTTTGTGTGAACTACTGAGCAATTCATCGCTCTAAGTTGATTCTGTTTGCTCCGCCTTTTGAGCTCAATCATCATCTTGTCTGAAAGCGCATGTCAAACAGGTTTTGGGCACAACAAAAACAATATCCCATTCAATTTGAAGCCAACTTTGGCTCTCACCAGGAGGTGATTTCATTATGAAGCTTTCGAAACGACTCATTCTCTCCTTCCTGATTTTGATGCTATTCGTGTCGCTGCTGGCGGCTTGCGGCGGGGAACAGCCGGTGCCACTGACAGACACGGATGCTGACTTCGTCCTGGCATTGCCGCGCGTAGTCGTAGACATCGATAGCAACGGTCTCCCCTCGGTGTTTGGCATCGATCCCCAATTGCTAGCCCTGGTCGGCATTGACATCTCTCAATTCGCCATGGATCCGGCTTATGTCGAGTGGTTTACCCAGGCCAACGTGCAACACATCGAGTTCGTGCAAAAGGATGACGGGATATTCGTCTTCGTCAATGGCGTATTGATGCCTCATCTCGCCTGGTCGGGAGATGAATTGACCGCCCTGACCGACACCCTGACCAAATTGAACATGGTGAAGCCCGAATTCCAGACCGTGCTGAATCTGGTGATTCCCATCATCCAGCATACAGGCCTGGACATTGCTTTACGCTTCCCCAAGCAGCCTACCGCCGAGACAATTCCTCTGCGCGACGTGAATGAGCCCATCGTCGCGCCAACCAAGAACGAGGCGGAATCCGCTGTCGCCGTTATGAAGGCCCGCATCACTTTCGACGAGAATGGCGTCCCCTCCCTGCTGGGCGTTTCCACCCAGGAACTGAGCGATGCAGGCCTGGCTGGCTTCCGCAATGTGGGCCTGGCTCCTGAAACCATCAAGGACCTGCAGGATGCGGGCATCTACAAGGTCACGGTCAAATCCACCCCCGAGGGGCTGGTCTTCTGGATCAACGATGAGCAGCTGCCCTATCTGGCCTGGAACAATGACAGCCTGAACGACGCGGCATCTCTCTATTCACAGCTTTACTTCATGCCCGGCTACGAGCAGCAGCGGGAGCTGGTGCAGACATTGCTGCCCCTTCTGGATCAGGTTGATGGTGAAGTCACCCTGGAATTCCCCCAATAATTTCCCCCGGCGCGAATTATCGGCAGTGTGTGCGAACGAAAGGCTTTCCCCCATTTGCCCCTTCGCCCCATGCAGCTGATACGCGCATAATTACCCGACAAGGAGTAATCAATGGATGTTCCTAAAAAGTATTCTGGCTTGCGCTTCCTGGCCCTGGTCATCAAGATAGTGGCCTGGATGGCTCTCATTCTCAGCATTGCCGTCGCCATCTGGTTCTGGATGCAGGGCAATAAGGTTGCGGGCTTGCGATTTGGCAACCAAAACTGGACCGGCGTCCTGTTCCTGCCATTTGGGCTTTACACATTCATTCAACTTTACATCATCGGCAGCCTCATCTCGTTGTTTGCCGACGTCGAATACAACACCCGGGCCAATGCCACGGCTACGGCGCGACTGATCTCACTGATGGATCAGATGGAACAGCGGCTGACCAAGAACGTCCCCTCGGTGGTGGCCACGCCCCCCCCGCCGCCCCCACCTCCGCCCGCGCCTGACGAGCCGCTGCAACCCTCCGTTCCGACAGAACGTCTGACGCCGCCGGAGCCCACGCGTCCGGTGCAGACAATCGAAGAAAACGTCCCGCCCCCACCTCCCCCACCTCCGACAGAAGAAGTTGAACCCGAACCTGTGGAGCCGCCTCCCCCACCCGAGCCAGAATCATCCGCCCCGGGCCCGGAACCAAGCGAGGGGTAAAACTAAGTAATCTCTAAAAAGTCGTTTGACTTTCATTGCCTTGTTTGGTAACGACGCCAAGACGAAAATGGACGAAAAGAGGAAACTGGACGAAGAAAATCCTCAACATTCCTCTATCTTGGTCTACCTTCGTCAGGTGACAGGTCACCAGACTCCTATTAGGAGTTAAGACATTTTCTGGAGTCTACTTAGATGGCATTATTTCGATACGCCCTTTGACACGCACGCTCTTGCGCCCTGGCAATTTTTGTCAGGGCGCTACGCTTTTCGACCAGGTGAACGACGACGATGTCCGATCAAACGCCAGAACAAGTCTATGATCTCAAATCCGTGGATATGCCCTACCTCGCCGGGAGCAAGCTCAAGCTCTTCGTCTCGTTGCTGGATGGCCCAGCCGGAGGTCTGTTACAGGGAAGCCTCCTGAAGCAGGCTGGCATCCCCTGGCTACGCCAGCAGCCCTTCGATGAATGGCCAACCTTCGAACCACTGTTGCCGGTGCGGGAGCCTATGGCAGTGGCAAAGACTATGTCGCAGGCTCAATGGCCTCAAGAAACCATCGCCCGCCCCGACAGTTGGCGTTTTCCCTCCGCGTTCGATTATGCCCGGGCCTATCGCGAGGGAACGCTGGACCCGGTGACAGTGGCTGAGCGGACGCTGGCCGCGGTGGAGGCCAGCGAACAGGACGATCCGCCGCTTCGGGCCTTCATCGAGCAAGATCGGGAGGATGTGCTGAGCCAGGCCCGGGCCTCGGCCCAACGCTGGCGGGAAGGACGTCCCCTCAGCTTGCTGGACGGCGCGCCTGTGGCCGTCAAAGACGAGTTGGACATGACGCCCTACCCCACGCACATGGGCACAACCTTTTTGGGCAAGCAGCCTGTGAGCGAAGACGCCATCGCGGTGGCGCGCATGCGGGCCGCAGGCGCGCTGTTGTTGGGCAAAACCAACATGCACGAAATCGGCATCGGGGTAACAGGATTCAACCCTCACTTTGGCACGCCCCGCAACCCCTACGATCCCACCCGCTACACTGGCGGCAGCTCCAGCGGTTCTGCCGCAGCTGTGGCCGCAGGGTTCGCCCCCATCGCTTTGGGGGCGGATGGCGGCGGATCGATTCGCATTCCCGCCGCGTTTTGCGGCGTCATGGGACTCAAACCCACCTACGGTCGCGTGCCCGAATACGGCTCGTTCGCCCTGGATTTCAGCGTGGCGCACGTGGGACCGCTTGCCGCCACCGTTCACGATCTGGCTCTGGCCTACGCGGTCATCGCTGGCCCCGATCCGCGCGACCGCCTCAGCACGCAGCAGCCTCTTCCCACTCTGAAGGGATGGAACAACACAGATCTCAGCGATCTCACCATCGGCGTGTTCTGGCCCTGGTTTCGTCACGCCACCGATGAGATGGTGCAGGGCAACGAGGCCATGCTGGCGCACTTCCAGCAGTTGGGCGCGCAGGTCAAAGAGATCATCATTCCCGATCTGGAAGCGGCCCGGATTGCCCATGTCGTCACCATCACCACAGAGATGAATCAAGCGTTGGATCGGGACTATCACGTTCATCATAAGGATTTGGGGCTGGATGTGCGCATCAGCCTGGCGCTTTCACGAGCCTTCAATGCTCGTGATTTTGTATTGGCGCAGCGCGTCCGCACCCGACTGATGGCACACTTCGCTCGGGCGTTCGCAGAGGTGGATGTCATTGTCACTCCGGCCACGGGCCTTGTTGCGCCGCCCATCCCCGAAGTCGCTCTGCCCGACGGCGACTCCGATCTTGCCACCCTCACCGAGATCATGCGCTATGCGCCCTTCTTCAACATGACCGGACATCCGGCCATCAGCTTTCCGGTGGACTACTCGGATGAAGGCTTGCCCATCGCCATGCAGGCAGCGGCCCGCCACTGGGATGAAATCACACTTTTCCGGCTGGCGCTGGCTGCAGAACAGCGCCTCCAACGCCGCAAGCCCCAGGTTTTCTTCGATATTCTCCAGAGCTGATGCACAGAAGGCGCAAGGCGCTGGCGCAGTTATCGCTGTCCGGCTTGCCATGCCGCCAGCAGCGCATCCAGGTCTTCGGGCTTGCTGATGCGCTGCACCTCATGCACGAATGTGGCCAGATCGGGCGTTAGACTGCGCAGCTGGCGTAACTTGGGGCCAATGGGGTCGGTGGAGGCGCCCGATGTGGCGTAGGAGCCATGAAACGCGAAGTAAGCCTGGTTCAGCTTGCGAATGTAGTAGCCATGTTCGACAAACAGTTTGCGCCGGGCCTCCATATAAGCCTCGGCCTCATCGATTTTGCCCTCGGCCAGCAGCTCATCCACCTTGAGCCGCGTGCGGCGCATCTCCAATCGAAAGTCGAATTTGTTGGGGTCGGGCGGAGGCAGCTCCGCTGGCGTTTCAGGCAGCGGTTGAGGTTCGGGTTTGGGGATGTCGTAGTAGCGCCAGGCCACTTCCGCCCCAACCTCATTTCCCACGATGGTGGCCACCGTCTCATTGATGGTATCCATCTGCGGGCTATCGAACATGTGCCATCCCAGGGGATGAAAGGCCATGTAGGTATGAAACCATTCGTGGGCGATGGTGTCGAGAATCCACGATAGACTGGCTTTGTCGGTAAGCATGGTGGGCCATACGCCCAGTCCGCCCAGCTCCTCCACCAGAGTGGAGACGTCGAATTTCGAGGCCACATCATCCTCGATGCTTTCTTTTTCGGGAATAGTCAAATCGGGCCGAAGATGCACCCCTGCGGCCAGTTCGATGTGATCGCGCGGGGAAATGACGAGGTAGTTGGGGAGGGCGCTGAAGTTGAAAACCAGCGGCGGCCACAACGTCCCCGCCGTGCCCAGCCCCATCTCCGCCAGCGTCTGACCGACCTGCTTCTCCAGAATAGCCTCGACCATGGGGCGCACTTCATGCATCAGCCGATTGATGCCATCCAGCCGTTTTTGCAAATCGGCGCTGGCCGCGGCCGGATCGGACTGCTTGGGATCGGCATAGATGCGATTGATTTCGTACTCCAGATGATCGGCTTCTCGGGCCAGGGCCACATAATTTTCGACCAGGGATTTTTGCTCCTCGGGCGTGAGCCGCGTGCCTGGTCGGGTAATCCAATCGCCCACTTTGGCGGCGATCGCGCCAACCTCATATTCCGCCAGATGGAACCGATAGGATTTAACTTCGCGGGCGACCTCTTTTTGCAAAGGCGAGGAGGGGGATGTCTTCTCCCACATCCAGGCGCCTGTCAGTCCGCACAACAGAATGAGCAACAGGGAGATGCCCAGGAATACGAATAGAAATCTGCGTTTCATAGCATGATGAATGCAAACGCCCCCAGTTTCATCGCTGGGGGCGTCGGCGTCTTTGAGGATGGGTCTTGGAGCTTAGCGCTGGTCCATGGGAACGAAATGGCGCTCGCCGAGGCCGTCATAGATCTGACGAGGCCGGGCGATCTTTTGTTCCGGATCCTGCAGCAACTCCCGCCATTGGGCCAGCCAGCCCACTGTGCGCGGAATGGCGAACATCACCGTAAACATCTCGGTGGGGATACCGATGGCCTGATAGATGATACCGCTGTAAAAGTCCACGTTGGGATACAGCTTGCGCTTGGCGAAGTACTCCTCGTTCAACGCCCGTTTCTCCAGCTCCAGAGCGATATCCAGCATCGGATTCTTGCCCGTAACCTTGAAGACCTCGTGGGCGAAATTCTTGATAATGCGGGCCCGAGGGTCGTAGTTCTTGTATACGCGGTGGCCAAAGCCCATCAGGCGCTCCTTACCGCTTTCCACGTACTTGAGGTATTCGGGGATGTTCTCGACGCTGCCAATGCGCTTCAACATGCGCAACACGCGCTCATTGGCGCCGCCATGCAGGGGCCCCGAAAGCGCGGCCGCGGCGCCAGCCACAGCCACGTAGGGATCAGCCTGGGCGCTGCCGATGACGCGCATGGTGGTGGTGGAGCAGTTCTGCTCGTGGTCGATGTGAAGTATCCACAGGATCTCCAGCGCCCGCTCGATGATCGGATTGGGCTTGTACTTTATCTCCGTCATCTTGAACATCATGTTCAGGAAGTTGCCCACATAACTTAGATCATTGTCGGGATAGGAATAGCGCAGGCCCTGTGAATGGCGGTAAGAGAAAGCCGCGATGGTGGGCACCTTCGCCACCAGACGCCGGGTCTGGAGCTCCACCGATTCTGGATCGAAAATGTTTTTGGCCTCGGGATAAAAAGTGGATTCCGCGGCAACGGTGCTGATGAACATGCCCATGGGATGCGCATCATAGCGGAAGCCGTCCAGGAACTGACGCATGTTCTCATGAATCAGCGTGTGATGGGTGATGTCGAAAACCCATTTTTCGTACTGTTCCCGGGTGGGCAACTCCCCGAAAAGCACCAGATACGCCGCTTCGAGAAAGGTGGTGTTTTCAGCAATTTCCTCGATAGGATAGCCGCGATAACGCAGAATCCCTTTTGCCCCATCGATGAAGGTGATCTTACTACGAGTGGAGGCGGTGTTCTTGAAAGCGGGATCATAGCTCATGGTGCCGAAGTCATCTTCGTGCACCTTGATCTGCCTCAGATCCATCGCCCGGATGGTGTCATCGGTCACTGGGATTTCGTAACTTTTGCCGGTGCGATTGTCAATGATGGTAAATGTGTCTTTACCCATTTTGATACCTCACATTTTATTATGATGTTTTGGGTGAGTAATGCGACGCTGCATATGTTGCGAGCTAACATTGTCGTTAGTCTTACAACTAAAACCCATTTTATCATATTCCAGAGCATTTTCAACAACCCATACACGCATTTAACACAACGCGGCATAAAATCAAACTAAAACACCGCCCCGGAGGACGGTGTGTCACTTAGGCGGCCCATACGGGGTTCGAACCCGTGTCTCAGCCTTGAGAGGGCTGCATCCTAGTCCACTAGACGAATGGGCCAATCGATTATTTAACGCCTCGAATTATACTTGTCTCATATCGTTTTGTCAATTATCGCCGCGAAAAGAATCCACTTTTCCCTCGCACTCCTGGGTCTGATATAATAAAGCAAAGCAACGTTCAATCTCACGTCATCTCTCGCAACGGAGCATCGTCGTATGAAGACACCAGTTTTTCTGACATCCCTCTGGGTCGATAGCATGGATCGTCCCGATTGGCAGGATCGAGCGAAGGAAGCTTTGAATATGGATGGCGTCAAAGAGATCAAAGTGTTTCCGGAAAGTGGCGAAGTCGAGGTCTCCTACGATCCTACGCTGATCCGACCGATTCTCCTTCATTCCCATCTCCGCGCTGCTGGCTTGTAGCAGCCCCCCGTACGCTTATTCCAGGCGTATGGCCTCCGCGCCAATTGGCGTTGGAGGCCTTTTTGCAACCCGCTCCCCGATTTCAGCGTATCTTGACATGAAAGACCCGAATTCCCATCTTCATCCTGAAATCAAGGAGCGTTGAAGCACATGTCCATCAAGAAGAAGCTCTATCGCTCTCGCACCAACCGCATGGTTGCGGGCGTTTGCGGTGGCCTGGGCGAGTACTTTTCCATCGATCCCACGCTGGTCCGCCTGGCCATCGTATTCTTTTCTCTGTGGTGGGGCGGCGGCCTGCTGGTCTATCTGATTGCCTGGTTCGTCATTCCCGAGGGACCGGAAGCCGTCATGGAGGAGCCCCGCCTACTGACCGGAGACGCCCGGCATGTTTCCGGCCCCCCAGAGGAACAGAACCTCACAGACAGTGCGCCCTCCAACGGATCATAAAATGTGAGCCATATTCCACAAGGCACTCCGGAGTTTTGTGGAATATACTGCCATGCAGATTGCATTGCGGCCGGCCCCGCCAAAACGCCGAAGAATTCTCACAAAAAGACTTCCGATCTGTGGGCAAGAAGATCGGAAGTCTTTTTTGGATGCGTCCAGTTTCAGTTTGAGAGCAGGTAGCGAAGAGCACCTACACCCGAACCACATCCGCCTCCCCAGCCAGTTGCTGAAAAATGGAGGCGGCATAAGGAAAGAGCAGGGCTCGACGGGCTGATTTCATTCAGCGAATTCGGCCAGCCAGAACGGCAAAACCGAATTAGGAGCTTCGCTCCCAAGGGGGGGACTACGCCTGCCGTTGCGTTTTTCAATCCATATTGGACGCATCCAGATATTATTGAGGAGGTGATTGGATGCGGCTGTATGACTTGAGGTCGCCCTCATTCGATGGGCGAGGGCGATAAAGCTGTGAAGAGTGGCAACGGGGTTTCCGTCGGAGGAGGCGTCGGCTTGACCGTAGCAGGCGGCGGCAGCGGCGTCGCGGTTAACGGCGGTGGGGTAACCTGTAACGCCGAACCTGTGGGAGTGCTGGTTGGGAGTTGGTGTATGGGGGTGGGGGTGGACGGCGGCGTGGTCGTGCCGGATGGCGTTGCAGCGCTCGTGGGCGCGACAGTGGGCGTGTTCGTCGGCATGGAAGAGCCCGGCGTAACCGTTGCCTGAGGCGCCGGTGGGCTGGATGGAGCATCGGTTGCGGTGGCCTCAAGGGTCGGAGTGGGGGAAATCGTAGGGGGAACTTCCTGCAACGTGGATGAAGACTGCTGTTTCAGAAGCGCACGCGGGGATGCGGATGGCGCTACGCCCGGCGTTGGGGTCGGCTGCGTGAGAAGAAAAGTGGGGACCTCGTAGATAGATTTCGTCGCCCGGACGGCGCGTTGCTGCGGGGTGGAGGCGTCGTCTGCCGGCGTTTGAGTTTTGATGGCAGATGGCGTGGGCGTGGGCGTGACGGACGCGCTCGACTCGCCGGGTATCACCGGTAAATCCCAAAGCCCTGTACTTATGAAGAGCGTGCTCAACAATATCGCCAAAACAATCGCGACGATAATAGACACCACCCAGCTCGAAATTCGCGAAAGCCCCGGGAAGGGGGCGAAAAGGCTGCGTTTGGTCGCCTGCTGTTGCGCAGCTGCTGTGAGAAATGCCGATCGTCCGGGCCTCAACCCATGAGGCGGCGGTGGCGTTTCCGCCAGTATGGCCCGCACCTGCGAGGCCATCTCAAACAATGAAACCAATTCATCATCGAGCGCGCCGGCATTTATTCGGTTGTCGAGAGCCTGATCAAGCAGGATGTCTTGGTCGCGCTGGGAAGTCATGGGGCAGATAGGATCGGCTTAGGGTTGAGATAGTATCTTTCGCAAGTTTACCAAGCCACGTCGTTGTAACGCTCGAACTGCTTCTTCAGATTTGTTCAGGATTTTTGCAACCTGCGGAGCTGTAAGGCCTTCGCCGAAACGAAGAATGATGACGTCTTTTTGATCTTTGGTCAATCGCTGGATGGCGTTCCAGATGATCTCTTCTTCCATCTGTTGGCCGACGAGGACGGAGGGATCGTTTTCCTCATTTGCTTCCAGGGAGTCGTAAAGTGCCTGGGTGGGACGACGTTGCTGGTAGCGCACATCATCGATAATGACGTTATGGGCAACGCGGTATAGCCACGATTGTAATTTATCCCGGGCAAACTTGTCTTTGTCTAGCGCTTCCAGCATTTTGAGAAAGACAGTGGAAGTCAAATCTTCCGCCCGGTGAGGATCGCGGATATGCCGGTAAATGTATGCGTATATTTTGGGCGCGTAGGCGTCGTAAATGGTTGCAAGGGCTGCCGAATCACGCTTACGCGCACGTCGCAGCAACGATGCTTCATCTATCATTGGTTGCGCCCATATTCGAGACCATCCGCCTCTTGCGAAGCAGCAATCTCTAACGGGGGATGCAGGACAAACCCACATCTATAGATTATGACGGTCATCCGTATTGCTTCCGTATGGCAAAAGTCGGGAAAAACAAAATATTATGATGACTGTTCACGGTGGCGAGAGAAGGAAGGGGAAGCACCCGGTCGATTATGGGCATGATTCATGAACTATCTTCGCTCGAAGTCAGGCCGAGAAGATGTGAATCAACCCACGGAACAGGGCATCTCCCATATTCAGCAGATCATGACTTCGACGTCCAGGTTTAGCTGTTTCCACACAGTCTGACAGATCGTAATCTGCTGATTTTTTCTGTGTTCCAAAGCCCATCCCCCTCGATAGGATTGGCGTTTGGGGGACGTAAGATGGCGGCGAGATGTTTTTATTCAACCAAAAAATCATTGGATCATCTGCGCTCGCTCACGCGAACGCTTCGGGATGGGGCGGCTCGCCGAGCGGAGACAAGATGGGCGCCCGGTCAATAAGATTGTCTAGGCGCGCCGCAATAGCGGCAGAAGCGATCATCGGGCCCGAACTCCTCGCCACATTGCCGACAGAAACGATCCAGGTTTCCCGCGGCTGGTTGCATGCTGAGGGATTTTGTTTTCCTCTTGCCTTCTCTGGAACGGGGCGCAGGGAGGGGCTCCTCGGGCTCACGCTCCCGCGTCAGCCACAGCCCCACGACTCCGCCAGCGATCAGGAGCAGGGCGACCACGCCCAACAGGATGATCCAGATGGTGAGGGATGATTTCGTCTCCTGTGGGGGGGCTGTCTCCGCCGGGGGCGGCGTTTCGGGCTGCTGAGCTTCACCCGTCGAGGCGGTTGATTCCGACATGGTGAACGCCCCCCTGGGATTGACGTACGTCACCTCCTGAACGATGGCCCGATCTTCGACGCCCTCCAGGGTGCGCCGGAAGATGTGCGCTTCGTCTTCCGAAGGGCCCGACGGATCAGCAGGCGGCGTCAGGGAGATATCCTGACTATCCGGAGGCAATAACGTCTCGATCAGCGCCTGCGCCGCGTTCAGATAGCCTGCGGGCAAAGCGAATTTGAGCGTGCGTTTATCGCCGTCGACGGAAAGAGGCGTGTAGTATTCGACGCGAAAGATGGGATTCTCCGGCGTCATCACCAGCAGACGCCCGCCATCGGCAGTTTTCTCCTCGCTCCATTCATTTTTCAGCAACCGCCCTGTGCTGTCGGCCGTGGCGACGGCGTTGAGTTCCGCCTCGGCAGGGATGGGTAGGCGTATCTCGCTGCCGGGCGTAGCCAGCTGTCCATCGATAATCACCAACAGCCGGGGATCATCGTATTCGGGCCAGAGCTTGATGGTGAGAGTGGTCAGATCGGTTGGCCCTTGGGCTGCGGCCGGCGTGATCTGGAGGAGCAGAAAAAGAGCTATCAGTGAAATCGCGATGAAAGAAATCGACTTTTTCATGGGCTGAAGTATAGCACGAATTGCCCAAACAAGAGAAGTGAGGCGATCAGAGATGTTGAAATGACGATCCGCTTTGAAAACAAAGACGCTGAACCTTGGACGGGGGCCGATAGTTTTCACGAACCTGGTCGCCCGCCGTAAGCCTTCTAACGAAACGCTAATGCTTTGCTGATGTAGAACATATATTCGTGAGGTTTAATGGTTGTACAAGAATCAGACGCGGTAGAAGATCGCAACACACGCTATGATTTTTTGAAATACGGTAGTGGATATTGGATACCGGGTCGCGGCT
>CAZYSY010000225.1:0-3336 GCA_964650295.1 uncultured Caldilineales bacterium
ATGATCGATTCGAGTTTTATCATAAAAAGGTGGATTCTAATGTAGCTGTTGAAGCCGGCCTGGATGATGATAATACGTTAATCGTCAGCTTTTTAGTTGGCGACCTAAGTTACGATATGAGGGTGCCTCCCAGCCAGTTACTTTTCTCGGTGGATAGACAAGCCTATGTGGACATTTTGACTTCCCTTCAAGCCATATCCGAAGAACAAGAAGTTGGTGCTGAAAGCGATATTGAAGGCGAAGAAAGAACAGGAGCTGAAGGCATTGCAGAGATTGAGAGTGTACCTTCAGTTAGCTTAGCCAAATTTGAGCTGGTAGATTCCTATGATGGTCTATATAAAGATTACAAGTTCGATTTCTATGCTCATCTCGAATCTTTGGGTTATGAAGAACTTTCTGATGCAAATTTAACACAACTTACTAATAGCATTTTACACGCAATGGATGAATTGGCTGTGCCTGATTGGAATCAACGAAATCCTGTAATTGCCAGGGTTCGAATGGCGATAAAACGGATTTTCCGCATCGCACAAATCCCTGTGAGTAATGAATTGTCAGAAAATATTGTACTCTGGTTACTTGAAAACCTTCCGTCCAATGGTGGGACTCCGCATTAGTCCCTTTTATTGATGCCAAATGCCTGGATTGACCGAATCTGAAGTCGAAACCGCTGCTTTGGCCTGGCTGGAGGCTGAGGGATATCAGGTCCTTTACGGCCCGGACATCGCGCCTGGCGGCGTCCGCGAGGAGCGCAGCGACTTCGCACAGATCATCCTCATCGACCGTCTTCGCAACGCACTGTATCAACTGAATCCCCATCTGCCAAATGAAGTTTTGGAAGAGGCCCTGCGTCAGCTCCTGAATCCGCCCGGTGCCACCCTCATCGCGCGCAACCTCGCGTTCCATCGCATGTTGGTGGACGGCGTGGCCGTGGAGTACCGTCGCGAGGGCCGCATCGCGGGAGAACAGGTGCGGGTCATCGATTTCGAAAACCCCCGGCTGAATAACGATTTTCTGGCGGTCAATCAGTTTACCGTCATCGAAAATCGCCGCAATCGCCGACCCGATGTTGTGCTTTTTGTCAATGGCCTACCCCTGGCTGTGCTGGAGTTGAAGAACGCAGCTGACGAAAACGCCACCCTGCGAGACGCGTTCAACCAACTGCAAACCTATAAACAGGATATCCCCTCACTCTTTGAACCCAACGCTCTTCTGGTCATTTCAGACGGGGTGGAAGCACGGATGGGCACGCTGACATCACCCTGGGAATGGTTCAAGCCATGGCGCACTATTGATGGCGAGAAGGTGGCGCCTTCCAACCTGCCCGAACTGCAAGTGATCATCCAGGGTGCGTTGACGCCGCGTCGATTGCTGGATATTCTGCATTACTACGTCGTCTTCGAACAGTACAAAGGGGAGGAACCTATCAAAAAGGTGGCTGGTTACCACCAATATCATGCGGTCAACGTGGCAGTGGAGGAGACCTTGCGAGCCACGGGCATGCGTGAAGCGCCCGATGCCCTGGGCGATGAGAAACAGGCGGGCCTTTATCGCAGCGGAGAACAGCCCCTGGGGCGTCCTGGCGACCGCCGTGTGGGCGTGGTCTGGCACACGCAAGGATCGGGTAAAAGCCTGACCATGGCTTTTTATGCAGGGCGCATTGTCCAACATCCTGTCATGAAAAATCCCACCCTGGTGGTGCTGACCGATCGCAACGATCTTGATGATCAGCTTTTTGGCGTCTTTTCCCGTTGCCAGGAGTTGTTCCGTCAGACGCCGGTGCAGGCGGAAAACCGCTCCCACTTGCGAGAACTTTTGCAACGCCAGTCGGGCGGCGTCATCTTCACCACCATCCAAAAATTTCTGCCTGACGAAAAAGACGCCACCAATCCTGTGCTTTCACAACGCCGCAATATCATCGTGATTGCGGATGAGGCGCACCGAAGCCAGTATGGCTTTATCAAGGGCTACGCCCGCCACATGCGCGACACCCTTCCCAACGCATCCTTTATCGCTTTTACGGGCACGCCCATCGAACTGGAAGATCGCAACACGCGCCAGGTCTTTGGCGATTACATCAGCATCTACGACATTCAGCGGGCAGTGGAGGATGGCGCTACGGTGCCCATCTACTATGAGAGTCGCCTGGCAAAACTGGAATTGCCCGAAGAACTCAAGCCCCAAATTGATGAAGAGTTCGAGGAAGTCACCGAACAGGAAGAAATCGAGCGCAAGGAGAAACTCAAGAGTAAGTGGGCGCAACTGGAAGCCATTGTCGGGGCGGAAAAGCGCCTGAAGCTCATTGCCCAAGACATTGTAACCCATTTCGAACAGCGCCAGGAGGCCATGAATGGCGGCAAGGGGATGATCGTTTGTATGAGTCGACGCATTGCCGTTGATCTGTACAATGAAATCATCGCCCTCAGGCCTGACTGGCATGGGGAGGAGGATGAGCAGGGGAAGATCAAGGTGGTGATGACGGGCAGCGCATCCGATCCGCTGGAATGGCAGCAGCACATCCGCGACAAACGACGACGAGAGGAGCTCGCCCGACGATTCCGCGATCCCGATGATGCGTTCCAACTGGTAATCGTGCGAGACATGTGGCTGACAGGATTCGACGCGCCGCCTCTGCATACTATGTACGTCGATAAACCGATGCGCGGGCATTCCCTGATGCAGGCCATTGCCCGGGTCAATCGCGTGTTTCGGGATAAGCCGGGCGGTTTGGTTGTGGACTACATCGGCCTGGCCTATGAGCTCAAACGGGCCTTGCAGGTTTACACAGACAACGGCGGCACAGGACGCACTGCCATCGACCAGGAAGAGGCGGTGCGGGTGATGCTGGAGAAATACGATATTTGTCGCGGCCTTTTCTTCGGTTTCGATTGGTCCGCCTGGACCAGCGGCGACCCGCAGCAACGCTTGACTTTGCTTCTGGATGCGATGGAGCACATTCTGGCCCAGGAGCAGGGCAAGGAAAGATTGCTGCGGGCAGTCAGTGCGCTCTCCAAAGCTTTTGCACTGGCTGTTCCTCACGAGGAAGCCCTGCGCATTCGAGATGACGTAGATTTCTTTCAGGCAGTGCGTGGAGCACTGGCCAAGCGGTCTCCGGGAGAAGGGCGCACAGATGAAGAACTCGACCACGCCATCCGGCAGATCGTCGCCAAAGCTGTGGCTCCGGATGAGGTTATTGATATCTTTGCTGCCGCGGGCCTGGCCAAGCCGGATATCTCCATCCTTTCTGATGAATTCCTGGCGGAAGTCAGAGACATGCCGCAGCGGAATGTGGCCGTAGAGATGTTGCGTCGGCTTCTGGAAGACGAAATCAAAACC
>CAZYSY010000226.1:0-9939 GCA_964650295.1 uncultured Caldilineales bacterium
CTGGTGACTTTGACCAGCGAGTAAACGGGCGCATCGAAGCGTTTCAACGCATCCCGCCCATGCTCGAAGGTCTTTTCCAACACTACGCCGAACGCAACAAGTTCCCCCTGGGCCATGTTCACCAGATCTCCCAGCGCAGCCAGAGTTGTGCCCTGGGCCAGGAAGTCGTCGACGATGAACACTTTGGCGCCCGGTTGGATGACATGAGAGCCCAGGAAGAGCTGCACGGGGCGGTTCTTGGTGCGGCTAAAGGAATCGACCACATGGTAGCCTCCCTCGGGCAGGGTGATGGGACGGCTTTTTTTGGCGAACACCACAGATGCGGGATGCGGCCACTGCTCATTGTTCACCGTCATCGCTGTGAACACCGCCACGCTGATACCCGAAGCCTCCGCGGTCAAAATCACATCCACATGCTGCTCTCGCACGACGCGAGCCAACACAGCACCCGCATACGCGCTGAAGGTGTAATCGATGCGATGGTTGAGCAGGGTGTCGACATTCACGATGCTATCGCCCACAGCTTGGCCCTGCTCTTTCACCATGGCGTTGATGCGCTCCAATAGATACACGATGACCTTCCTTGTGTCGAGAAGTGAAGAAGGAAACGGCGGATGCATCGATTTTAGCATAAGTCCGGAGTGGGGCTATAATCCAACCATGTTCTCCCTGGCGATTGTTCATGACTGGCTGAATCAGATCGGCGGCGCCGAGGATGTGTTGACCCAGATGCGCCTCATGTATCCTGACGCGCCCATCTACACCTCCATCTATGCGTCCGACGAGATGCCCGCGGCCATGCGGGCGTGGAACATCCGCCCGAATTGGATGGATAAACTGCCGGGGATTTACCATCATCACCAGCCCTATCTGCCGCTCTATCCCCTGGCCTTTGGCGGCCTCGATTTGAGCGATTACGATGTGGTGCTGAGCAATAAATCGGGCTTTTGCCACGGGGTGCGGGTGCGGTCCGACGCGTATCACATCGACTACTGTCTGACGCCCACCCGCTATGTGTGGATGCCCGACGCCTATTTGCAGCGGGAGGGCTTTGGCAAGGCGGTGGCGTGGGGAATGAAGCCACTGGTGGCCTGGCTACGGCGCTGGGATTACGAAGCCGCGCAGCGCGTGACCCATTTCGTCGCCATCTCCACCGAAGTGCAGCAACGCATCCGTCGCTATTACCATCGCGAGAGTGTGGTCATTTATCCACCGGTGGATGTGCATCAGTTCAAACCCAACCATCAACCGCCCGAGCCCTTTTTTCTCGTCCTCAGCCGGCTCATTCCCTACAAACGCATCGATCTGGCGGTGCGGGCCTGCAATCAGGTGGGATGCAGGTTGGTGGTGGCGGGCAGCGGGCGAGATCGGGAGGCGCTGGAGGCCATTGCCGGGCCCAACATCGAGTTTCGCGGCTATGTCTCCAACGCTGAGGCCGCGGATCTGATGGCCCGATGTCAGGCTTTCATCTTTCCCGGCCTGGAGGATTTTGGCATCACCCCCTTGCAGGCGCAGGCCGCGGGCCGTCCGGTCATCGCTTTTGGCGCGGGCGGCGCCCTGGATACGGTGATTCCGGGCGTGACGGGCGAGTTTTTCGCGCAGCAGACCGCAGAGGCGCTGGCGGAGATTCTGGCGGATTTTGATCCCGCCCGCTACGACGCCGCCGCGTGCCGGGCCAACGCGGAGCGTTTCAGTAATGAGCGCTTTCGTCGAGAGCTGGGTGCTTACGTGCAGCGAGTGGCCGCGGGCCAGGAGCCGCCGTCGCCGCGCTTGACGCCCAGAGATGCGGGATGATGTTGCAGGCTTTGATGACTTTTCTGGCCACGCCAATGGACTTCTGCGCCTGATTTGAATCGACAGGAATGCGAAAAACACCCCATTTTGAAACGCCCCCACCATCTGGCAAATGCTTGCTAAAGTGAAGTCAATAATGATAGGATTTTGTTGTTTTTCTGGCCAGCCGGATAAAAGCAATTCCTAAAAAGTCGTTTTAAACCTAATGTGTAACTTTTTATGGCGCATCAAAGGATTTATCAATTGCTGTTGCGCAATTTGATGCACCGCGGTTAGGTGTCATCGTCTTTTGATATGCAACAAAAAGCGATGGTTTTCAATCGGTGGCGCCAATAACTTGTGGAATAGTGATTAATAAGCCTCGGACCCACTGGATTTCATGGGACCACACACCTCCCAGAGGTGGCAGAGGCGCCACTCCCTGAATTCCAAAAGAGTCGAAACTTCTTACATAATCAATTTGTCATTTACGTTCGGGAGTTTGAATAATGAAACCAAACCAGCGGGTTTCTCGCCCCACCAAACATACGCCGGTGGATCGAATCGGGTATCGATTTCAACGGTTTACCCATATCGAAGGGATAAGTGGCATTTTGTTGGTGGTGGCCACGCTTGTCGCCCTGGTTTTGGCGAATTCCCGGTGGTCGGATGGTTACTTCAATCTCCTCAACACACATTTTATCATTGGATTCGGCGACAAAGCCACGATTGATGAATCGTTGATCCTGTGGATTAATGATGCGCTGATGGCGATTTTCTTTTTTGTCGTGGGATTGGAGCTGAAGCGGGAAGTGGTGATTGGTGAACTTTCGACCTTTCGCAAAGCTGTTTTGCCTGCACTGGCGGCTGTTGGCGGCATGATTGTTCCGGTGCTGATTTTTTGGGGATTCAATCGTAATCATCCAATGGCCTTGGAGGGATGGGCGATACCGATGGCAACAGATATCGCTTTTGCCATTGGCGTGTTGGCGCTGGTCGGAAAACGCGCCCCGCTCAGTTTGGCTGTCTTCCTGACGGCGTTGGCCATTGTCGATGATATTGGGGCGATTTTGGTCATTGCTACATTTTATACGGAACAGATTAATTTTTCGATGCTTGCTTTGGGGTTCATGCTTGTTGCATTATTATTCTTTTATGCCAAGATGGGCGGGCGCTGGCTTGTTGTTTATGGGACGCTTGGCATCATTACCTGGTTTGCCATCTATTTTTCGGGACTTCATGCTACATTGGCGGGGGTGCTTGTAGCCCTGACGATTCCTGTTCGCACCCGCGTCGACACCAGAAGTTTTAGTGAATGGATGCGGCAATTGCTTGATTGGTTCGATGGGGAAAATCCAAAAGAAAAGCGTTGTGTGCCCACACAAATTCAGCGCACAGCGCTGTTTGAGATGAATCAGGCGATTCAGCTTGCCGATTCGCCATTGCACCGTTTGGAGCACATTTTGCATCCCTGGGTGGCGTTTTTGATTATGCCTGTCTTTGCGCTTGCCAATGCTGGTATTATCATCAATCGTGAACTATTGGGAGCGCTGTTATCTCCGCTGGCGCTGGGGATTTTTCTGGGGTTGATCCTTGGCAAACCTGTGGGGATTTTCATCGCTACCTGGCTGGGAGTGCGTCTTAATCTTGGGTTCTTGCCTAAGGGGGTGGGGTGGCGCCATATTTTGGGAGCGGGTATTCTGGCTGGAATGGGGTTCACCATGTCAATTTTCATCTCCACATTGGCCTTTAGCACTGGCGGAGGGCATGCAGAACTGTTGGGGTTTAAATTGGCCAGTCCTGCGATTTTAGCGGGGATGGATCAGGGGGAGGTGACGAATCTAGCCAAATTAGCTATTTTGATCGCCTCTACTTTGGCGGGTGTCACAGGCTATTTTGTTTTGCGCACATCTCCAGAGCCTGGTGCGCCAATAGAGAGGATTACGCCTCCTGAACGCACAGGAGTGACATCCACAAAATAATATTTGAACTTGATGTGGATGGCAGTCGTTTTCACCTGCTTTTCCTCCGCTGTTTTTGTCGCTTGGCCGGGGATAACTCTGCTTTCATGTAAAAATAAACGCCCCTTCGATTCGATCGTAGGGGCGTTGGTGTTTGGTTGGCGTTTGTTATCACGCTCGAATTTCTTGCCGCTGGAAGAGGATGTATCCCAGGGCAAACAGGAGGATTGTAGCGGCAATGAGTCCGGTGAATTGCGGCCAGATCAGAAGCAGGCTTTGTCCTAAAGGCAAAGGGGAGCCTGGAATTGCGCCTTGAGGGAGCAAAGGGAGCAAGAGGCCCAAACCGACTTCTCTTACTGCTGGATTGAGTAGGGCCGCTAAGATTTCGCCATAGAGGAATGTCGGGGAGAATCGGGCCAGGGTGATTTGCCATTGGGCCTGGGCGATGATTTCCTGGGGCGTGCCTAAGCGCACCGGGCTGATGACATTGGCAATCAATCCAGCCAAAATGTTCCAGAAAATCAGAAAGAACAGCCAGGTGGCCAGGCTGGCCATGGCAGCGGCCGATGGTTGTCGAAAGACGATGGAAAATACCATTGCCAATGCCAACCAGACGCCGCCATAGAAGATTGTCGCCAGCAGGAAGAGGAGTAGGCGGGCGACTGTTTCGCCGCTTGGGGGCACGCCCAAACCAATGAGTCCCAGCCCAATGATCAATAGCCAGATTACGGTTAGCACCAGGGCCAGGGTGAAGAGCGCTGCCAGGAATTTACCAAACAGCAGCGCATCTCGATAGATGGGCTGCGACAGGATGCGTGACAATGTCCGCCGGTTAAATTCGCCGTTGATTGCGTCGAATGTGAGGGAAATGGCGATCAGCGGCACCAGGATACTAAGAAACTCCACGAAGGATGGGATTGGGGCCTTGCTAACGGTAAATAGCCGTAGGAAGAGGAAGGGGTCGCGTCCGATGGTTTCGCGAATGTTCGACATGGCTCCATAGACCGCTCCTACGGCTGTCAGGGCGATCAATACTTCAAGTATGCGCATTCTGGAGCTGGTGAGTAGATCGGCCATTTCTTTGAAGACGACTGCCCATAACCCTGTCCAGGGGGAGCCTTCGCGGGCGCGACGTCCCGACTCAAGCGGTCTGCTTGCTGCGGTCATGTTCCACCTCCTGGAAATAACGGACGTAGATATCATCCAGACTTGGCGCTTCGACATTCAGGCTGAGTAACCGCCCATTTGCCAACACTGCGGCCCGAGCGGTTTCGGCTCTCAGGTCTCCTTCAGCGCGTACTTCGTAGCGGTTTTGTCCCAAATAGGAAACTCCGCTCACACCATTCACTTTTAGCAGCGCATTTTCAATGGCCTGGCGTTCTCCTTGCACTTCCAGTTCGATTCGGTAGCCGCCTTTCATGTACTGACGGGCCAACTCTTCCACGGTGCCCGAAAGGCCCATTTTTCCTTTGTAGAACAGTCCTACCCGATCACAAACCGCCTGCACCTGATGAAGCAGATGCGACGCCAGTAACACGGTGATGCCTTCATGTTTGAGTTGCAGGATGATTTTCAGGAATTCGTGCGCACCTTCGGGGTCGAGTCCTTGCGTGGGCTCGTCCATGATGATCATGCGGGGTTGTTTGATGAGAACATCGGCCACTGCCAGCCGCTGGCGCATGCCGCGAGAGAATGTCTTGACCGGACGATTCATGACTTCTCCCAGGCCGAGTCGTTGTAACGCTTCTTCGATGCGTTTTGTGGCCTCTTTGCGAGGAATGCCGTTAAGCCGCGCGGTGTACATCAAATTCTCCACCGCCGTGAGATCCTCATAAAATCCCACTTGATCTGGAATATAACCGACTTGGGCTTTCACGCTGAGCGGTCGACGGGCCGGATCTAGGCCCAACACCTGCACCTCGCCCGATGTGGGTTCGGTTAATCCCAATAACATGAGAATGGTTGTGGTCTTGCCCGATCCGTTAGGACCAAGCAAGCCAAAAATCTCCCCCTCCTGGATGGTCATGTCCAGGTTGTCGACTGCTATGACTTGCTCATATTGTTTTGTGAGCTGGTGTGTCTCGATCACTGTCTTGCTCATGGCGTCCTCCTTCCGCCTTATCGGCGGCCAAAGCGGACCACGGCCAGAGCCACAACACCCACGGCAACAGCGATGAGCGCAATGCCGATGACGCCCCAAAGTGTGGATGTACGCACAGTGATTCGGAAGTCGGCGGATTTGCTGGCGCCTTCGGCGGGTTTGGCCCGTACCGATACAATATAATCGCCGGCAATCGCTTTGTCGCCTGGGCGTATGTTAGCTGTTACCTCGACCTGTTGTCCAACAGGGATTTCATCGATGGTCTTGGGATCAAAGTTCACTTTCCACCCCGAAGGTGAGGTGGCGCTGAGCTCTACGTTATGTGCTGCTGCCGTGCCATTGTTAATGATAACGACTTTGATGGGAGATTCCTTGCCTGCATACGCCTCACCCGAAAGCCTGCCATCAGGCCCGGTAACTTTAAGCTCTGGTTGTCCCGCCACTTCGATGGTCAAATCCACCGAAGTTTGTACATCGCCGCCTTGCGCCAACACCTTCAGTGGATAAGAGCCTGCGGGCACAACGCCAAAGGCCTTGGCTTCCACCGAGATGCGCTTCGAACTGTTGGCCTCAATGGGGAAACTGGTGACATCCTTGCCGTTGAGTTTGAAGTTCACTGTGAACCCAGCAGGCGCATCGGCTATGAGATTGACATCCAAATCCTCATCCCCTTCATTTTTGAGGGTGGTGTTGAATCGAAACGTGCTGGTTGGGGAGCCTTTTAGCGTGGGAAGATCGGTGCTGAAGGTCAATTTGGGCGGCAATTTTTCTTCGACCGTCAATGAAAGTGGCAGGGTGGCAGTCGCTCCTTCTCCCTTAGCTTCTACCACGAACTGATACTCGCCCGCAGCAACATCGGCAGGCGGCTCTAATTTGAGATCAACGATAATATCGTTATCGGGCGTCACATAAGCCGATTTGATGATTCGTCCGGCCCCACGGAATGTCGCTTTCCAACCTTCTGGTATTTTTTTCATGTCCAGCGCCACAATTTGATCTTTGTCGTTTGTCTTCAATGTGAGAGAAAAACTAACTGTTTTTCCTGGTTCGGTCACCTGTGCGGGGTATTTCGTGTAAATAGTTAGCGCGTTACCGCCATCTTGCGCCAGAGCAGGAGCCTGTGCAGCAGCAACGAAAATCAGTGAGAGAATCAACGCTGCAATAATGAGACGTCGCATTGTCTAACCTCCATGTTTCAGTAGTGAATTCTGATGAGTATCGACGCGTTTGAGAAGCGCATTAGACTATTAAACGCGCTATTGTGTTTGTACAAGATTTGCGTTGGATTAAGAAAACATTAAAAATGTGGGTCGTGGTGCGAATTTGACTGACACCACCGGCAGTGAAAAGCTCCCATCAATGCTCAGGGGGGGATTCACGCCATCAAATCAGCGATTTTCATCGTTCATCATCTATCGTCAAATGGCTCGAGAGTGCACCATGGCAATGAGTTGGAATGCAAGCATCAGTCAAAAATAACCACCACCAAAATGTGCTGTTTGTGGGCGAGCGGTCTTTCAATAATGCGATGCCATGGTGTTCGGCGGGGGCGTCACGAGGGGGTTCCTGCAGCGCTTGGTGGAAATGCCCCCGATACCGAAGATGATTGGGCGGGCGAGGACGTCCTCCCCACCTCTCTTCACTCCTGCATCCTCTTTCATGTGCGACGCCAACGTTGTTTTCAGTATAGGAGTCGCCATGTTGGCGTCACAAAAAAGCCGCCATCATGGCTGCAATGGCGGCTTTAAAACAGGATTCAATCGAAAATTACGGATCTTCTTCTGAGAAGGATGAAGGGGGGGACGTATCTTCTTTGATATGTTCTGGGGGGCTGGGCGTGAGCTCCTGGGTGGGGTTGGCGTCGCTATTTATTTCATGCGTCACACGAGTCTCACCTTCCTCATTCGTTGTTTGTCCCCACAATAGCCGGATCGTCAAAAATGCAACGGCGAGGATCAACGCAAGGATAACGAAAATGAGGATATACCAGAGGCTGCGGATGGCCGTCTGCAAGAAGGAGGAGGGAGGTTCAGGTGCGGTTAGCTCGACAGGCGTTGGCTCTGGCGATGGTAAAGGCGTTATCGATGCAATTGCCATTGGCGGGAGTGCGCCTTCTGGTGTAGTTGTGGTGGTGACCTCTGTGGGGCTGAGCTGAGGGCCTGAAGTGGCTGTGGCAAAAACAATGGTGGGCGAAGGCGCGGCCGTTGGATTCTGAGAAAACGGCGTAGCCGTTGGAGACGGGGTGGCCGGGCCGCAAATTGTCAACGACACGTCATCGACATACATCGCGGCTCGCCCGACGCCACCATCATTGAAGACATTGAAATAGACGATAACATTTCGGCCTAAATAGCGCCCGATGTTGATCTCCTTATGAATCCACTGTTGGTTGTTCTCGACTCCTCGCCAAAGCACCTTGAGCGTTCGTCCTGTATTTGCATCCAGCAGGATGGATTCCTGTGTGTCGCCCGCTTCCATATCTGAAATCGGATAATACCAAAATGATAGTGTCGCGGTGGTGTAGCCGGGGCGTGCGAGCGACACCCTTTGACTGATTGAGGAGTAAGAGGGGATGTTGGGAGCTCCGAGGTTGTTGTTTCCTAACCGTACAGAACGTAGTCCCGAATGGGCGATGGTTCCAGTGTAGCCGCCAGGCAACTTTGTTTTTCCAAATTGCCATCCAGTATTGGCTTCGAAGCTGTTGTTTATCAATGTTTCCTGGCAGGTAATGTTGGGTGGGATCGGGGTATTCGTTGGCGGGCCAGAAGGCGGCGTCGATGTGTAAGGTATGGTTTGAGGCGTGTATGTCGCTGTAACAAATGGCGGCGGCGTTGGCGTATTGGTGACGACGATGGGAGTGGGCGTTGCCGTAATAAATGGAGGGGGTGTTGGGGTGTTGGTGACGACGATAGGAGTAGGCGTTGCCGTTACAATATACGGGGTGGCCGTTGCAGTAGGAGTAGCTGTTGGCGTGGCTGTATGAAATTGAGGCGTAGGACTTGGCGTTGGCGTATTGGTGGTTGAAGTGGTTGGCGTAGGGGATATGGTCCCACCTGTGCAGATTTCCAGTGACACATCATCGATGTACATGGCGGAAACGCCCCCTTTGCCATTATTGAAAACATTGAAATAGACGCCGATTCTCATGCCAATAAATTCGCTGAGATCAAATTCCAGTGTCTGCCACGCATTGGCGTTACTGATGGAAGTCCAGACTCTACGCAATGGTTGTCCGGCGCTGTTCATGATGATGAGTTCTTGGGCGTCATGACTATCATAAGGCTGGCTCATCGGATAAACATGCGCCCGAAGCCGTAAATAACTTCCAGCAGGCACATCAACAATTTGTTGAATTGATGAATAGCTGTTGAGGTTTTGCCCGGTGGTGATTCCAAGCAGAATGCTCCGATAAGGACTATGATAGCGATTTGTCACATAGCTGCCTCGGGCCGATGTGTTTCCGAAGGTCCAGCCTGTGGATGATTCCATGTCGCCATTGACGAGCAATTCGGTGCATGAGGTTGAATCCGCCAGCAAGTTTGCTGGCGCTGCATGCACTGCGAATGGGCGCGATGTTGCAAAAAGTGTTGCTATGGGGATTATGGCAATAGCAAAGAGGATGGCAATCCGATGATTCCGTGACATCATGAATTTTCCAGAGAAGAGCACATGAATGAAGATGATTTTGGTATAGTTTACAATAAGTAGCGTTGTTTGAGCAATAGTCGTGCAGATTGCATGGGATTGATCTTTTGTCTGAGGTAGGGTGTTAATTTGTTTGTTTCAATGTTCATTTTTCCCTCAACAAGGATAATTGCTTACAATTACAACCTGAATTATAATCACCGCAACGAAAGACTTCCCGGGACATTGAGGTCTCGGGAAAATCATTTTTCCATTCTCTTTTTCTGATTATTGGAGGTTAGGAACATGTTACGACGGCGAATCTTTTGGATCGCTCTTGGACTGCTGCTATTCGGCATCCTCGCGGCTGCCTGCGCCCCTCCTGGCGGCGAAAAGAAAGCCAGCGGTGAGCTAAACCTGCTTTGTACGCCGCAAGTCGAGTGGTGTGAGGGGATGAAGGCGGAGTTCGAGAAGAAGTAT
>CAZYSY010000227.1:0-17465 GCA_964650295.1 uncultured Caldilineales bacterium
CTCCGCAGGGTGACGAGCGGCGCAGGCCATTCCTTTCTACATCTCTTCCCCCGCCCGTCTTAGAGCGTGGGGAGGAAGCAAAGGATGGGGCGCAGCCTCCAGAACCGAATTCGTTCGGCCAATGGCGGCGGACAAAGCCAATTTGTGTCAGATACCTGGTACTCAGTCAAGTCTGCTTTGAGGGAAGAAGGCGACGGCCGGCCCGACAGGCCGACTGAAGTCAGTCTCAATAGGCCTCTGGCCAACGGCCGGCCTACGCCGTCCCTTCACCAACCAGAGATGGTCGACGGAGATCGACCGCTGGCGCAAAGCGCCTGGAGAGTCCGAGTTTGCTCGATGGTAAAGGCCACGGCCACAAGAGGATTTCCATCAAACTACAATTGACTGAGTACTAGATTGAAAGTTCATAGCTACACCTACTTTAGTTGGATTGTAGCTGCATCTCGGTAAAGCGACAAATCATTCGCCCAATGTACGATTTTCCCCGGCGTATCCTGATCCATCTCGCTTTGATTTCCCAAAGCCTTGCCCGCCCCCGCAGCGGCGCATTGCAAGCAACGCGATGGAGAATAAGTGCTAAGGCAGTCGCGCCCAAATGGCCGGATCTTCACCCCCTAGACGCCAAAAGATGACCCCGCGCAATCCCTCCTTTCGAGCCAAATTGATGCGAAGTTGCACGCTGTCGGCATTGGCGAAGGTCACCCCCTGAGAGCCGTCGGCGTAAGTAAACCAGGGCTCGCCCACCAGCCCGCGCCCTTCGGGCTCCCACCAACGCAGCTGAGCCTCATGCGTTTGCAGCAGCGTCTGAGCTTGCCGCCACACCAGGGCCTTGCCCGCAATGATTGTCTGGCTGGCAACGCCTGTGGCCAGGGGTGAGATTGCCAGTTGGGAGGTGTATGCCAGCAATGGCGGCACGGTGGGAGCGGACTCGCGCCCACATCTGCCGAAGCAGGCTAGCGTCCATTGGCGCATGGTGGGCGGGCCGGACAGACGATGGTGGGGAAATCCGATACGCCAACAGCGCTGCAACGCTGAAGTTGGCGTCGTGGCGGCTTCTGGCACATCAATGGGCCAATCATAGCCATAGAGATGGATGCCGAGAACGATTTTGTTGGCCGAAACCCGCCCTTTTGCATAGCGAATCACCCGTTGTTGCCAATGTAAAGGAGCAATGGGGCCCGGGGGTGGATTGCCCCCCATACACCCTCCAGCCCAGCACCAACCATAGGTCATAATCCGCAACTCATCGGCTACTTCTCCCAATGCCCGGTAGTCCAGCGCACCCGCACCATTGTGGTCCGTGGCCGGGTATGTCTTGGGCTGGACGGTCACAGTCAGTAAGCGTTGTTGTGCATGGAGATCGTGGCCCAGAGCCGCGATCCAGTCACTGAACCGGCGCCTGTCTTCGGCGGCAATATTTTCAAAGTCGATATCAATCCCATCAAGCCCCTGGGTCAGCACCTCTGCCAGCAGGGCGTCGCGAAGCGCCCGCGCCCGCGCATCATCATTGAGGATGGTATGTGCAAGCTGTTGGTTGAATCGATTGGTGATGGTGGGAACCACCAGCACGCCCGCATCTTGCGCTTGTAAAATCAAGCCGGTGTCCCGCGCCCCGCGAAAGGGGACGAGCTTTCCATCGGGCGTGAAGGTGTACCAGAAAGGGCTGATGGTGTGCAGTTTGTCGAGGTTGGCGTCGAACGATGCGCGGGCCAGTTTGGCATCCCAGGAAGTTGGCATCCAGGCCTCAATGCGAAAAGGCCCCGGTGGATCGGGCGCGCGGGCGGGCGTTGTGGAAGCATGGGCCGCACCCACCGCCGCGTTGAGCGTTGCCACAACAGCAACCAGGGCGATGAACAGGATGAGAAGTCGGCTGACGCGGTTCTGCGTGTAGTCGTTTCCTGGCTGCAAATTCATATTTCCAGTGTCGATCCAATAAAATCGGGCCTGCCTCGTAAGAAGACCTCGATGGGAAGCATTTTTTTGCCCGGCAGTTGTAGCCTCAGAGGCGCCAACAGGCCCGCGCCCGTGCCAATGGCTGCGCCCTTTTCCCAGGCCATCACCTTCCCTGGTTCTGCACTTCCTGGCACTACCGTCGCCTCTCCAATCTTCAGCATTTGCCCCCGCCAAAAGCTAAAAGCTCCGGGCCAAGGCTGGAACGCCCGCACCATGCGTTCGATTGTAACAGCGGGTTGGGTCCAATCGATGCGTGCATGCTCCTTTTTTATCCGCCTGCACAAGGTCGCCCCCTGTTCTGGTTGGGGCTTGGGCAGGATTTTTCCTTCGATGTAGCATGGCAATGTTTCGATGAGCAGGGCTGCGCCCAGTTCGCCCAGACGTTCTCCCAGGCTGCCAGTGGTGTCGTCGGGGCGGATGCTTTCGGCCCGTTGGCTGAGGATGGGGCCGGTGTCCATGCCCTTATCCATCTGCATGATGGTGACGCCCGTGATGGGGTCGCCCGCCCGGATTGCCGCGGTGATGGGCGAAGCGCCGCGCCAGCGAGGCAGTAGCGAGGCGTGGACGTTGATGCAGCCATAGCGTGGCAGCGCCAACACCTCGGGGCGCAGGATTTGCCCATAGGCGGCGACCACGATGAGCTCTGGTTTTAGAGCGACCAGGGCTTGGAAAGCGTCTGGTTCGCGTAGTCTGCGTGGCTGCAGGGTGGGAATATCGTGGGCGAATGCAATTTGTTTGATGGGGGATTGGTGTAATTTGCGCCCGCGTCCAGCCTTGCGGTCAGGTTGAGTCACGACGCCAACCACCTGAAAAAGAGGATGTTTCAGGAGCGCATGCAGGCTTGGAACCGCAATGTCGGGCGTTCCCATGAACACAGTTCGGATCATAGCGCCTCGTTTCAACTGGCCTGCGCCAGTTTGTCGCCATCCAACTTCAGGGAGAGGATTTGCGATACGCTATCCGCTCCCATGCTGACGCCGTAGATGGTGTCGGCAATTTCGAGGGTGGTGCGACTATGGGTAATGATGATGAATTGCGCCTTTTCGCTGAGTTCGCGTAATACAGCTTTGACGCGTTCGATATTTGCTTCATCCAGGGCCGCGTCGATTTCATCCAGCACGGCAAAGGGGGTGGGGCTCACGCTGATGATGGCGAAAATGAGCGCCGCCGCCGTGAGCGCTCGCTCGCCGCCCGAGAGCATGGTAAGATTGGCAGAACGTTTACCAGGAGGGCGGGCGATGATCTCCACGCCGGTGTTGGTAATGTCTTTGGGATCGGTGAGGAGTAGTTTGGCTGTGCCGCCCCCAAACAAGCGTGTGAAGTAATGGGTGAAGGCTTTAGCGACAGCTTTGAACACGCGACGGAATTCCATATCCATGAGATCATCCAGCTCGGTAATGACTTGCTGCAATTGTCCGGCTGCTTCTTCCAGGTCTTGCGATTGTTGGGTGAGGAATTCGAAGCGCTCTTTGGTGGCCTTGTATTCCGCCTGAGCTTCGGGGTTGATGGGGCCAAGGCGTCGCAACATGCTTTTGAGTTGCTGAATCTGCGCCTTGAGCTCCTCTGGAATTTCGGTCACCCGAGGCAGGGTGGTGACAATCTGGTCAAAGGGCAGGGGCTCCTGCGAAGTGACCCCATCCTCGGTCTCGAAGGTGACCAGACCAAAGTCGTTTTCGATTTGCTTGCGCAGATATTTAAGCTGGTCTTCTGTTCGCTGTAATGCCAGTTGGGCCTGGTTCAACTGACGCTCTTCCTGGTGCAGACGCTGACGCAGGGCCTCTCCCTGGGCATCATGCTCGATCCAACCATTTTCCAACGCATCCAGTTGTTTCTGGGCTGGTTGAATTTGCTGTTGCAGAGTTTGGTATCCAGCTTCTGACCGGGCCAATTGTTCCTGTATCTCGTGCACGCGCTGCGTCAGTTGCTCCATCTCCTGGCTGATGACCCCCAGACGTTGTTGACGAGCTGTCAGCGTTTGTCGAGACCGAGATAGCCGTCGTTCCTGTTCGGCGACAATGGCGGCCTGGGCTTTGACGCGTTCCTGGATGGCGTCTAGCCGGGCCTGGGCCTGGGCGACAGCTTGCATCATGCCCGTAACGCCCAGCGTAGTCAGCTTTTCTTCCAGGGCGGCGATGCGATTCGTCACTGTGTTTTGTTCCGCGCCAAAGGCTTGAATCTCATCCTTGAGCTGGTGCAGGCGTTGCCCAAAGTCTTCCAACGTCTGCGTCAATTTTTGGACGCGCGCTTTGTGCCAGGTTTCCACCTGGCGCGCCTGCTCCAGCGCGCTTTGCGCCCGGGCCAGTTCGGTGTTCTTTGTTTTTTCTTGGGCGCTCAGTTCGCCGAGGCTTTGGGCCAGCTGGCTGCGCTCCTCCTCGATGGTGGCAATGGCCTGATTCAGGCTTTCGAGTTCTTCATCCAGCCGTTTGACGCGAGCTTTCATGGTCTCGATCTGGCCAGGAAGCTGGCGATATTCACGCTCGCGAGCCAGCACGCCGCCTTTTTGACGCTGGTTACGGCTGCCGCCGCTGACGCTGCCTCCCGGATGGACGTAGTCGCCTTCAAGCGTGACCATGCGCGGGCGTGGCCCGCCACTGCGACTGATGCGCCGGGCAACGCTGAGGTCTTCGACGACGAGGATTTGCCCCAGCAGCAATTCCACGGCCGGGGCGATTTCTTCGTCGAAGCCGACGAGGTCTGCGGCCCAACCAATCACGCCTTGGGTGTGTGGGAGGTTGCGCCGCCGCTGTGGGCGGAGATTATCCAGGGGCAGGAAGGTGGCCCGACCTCTTCGATTCTGTTTGAGATATTGGATGGCGCGTTCGGCGTCTTCCCAATGTTCGACCACAACATCTTGCAGTCGCGCGCCCAGGGCCACTTCTATGGCCTGCTCATATTGGCGTGGCGTTTCGAGCAAGGTGGCGATGGGCCCCAGCACGCCCTTGAGTTTTCCCTGACGGCTGGCCTGCACCACCTGTTTGACGCCCGCAAAAAGGCCCTCGCCCTCGGCGCGCAGGCGATCCAACAATTCGTAACGGGCCTGCAATTCGCGTACCTGCGCTGCGAATTCCGCGCGCTGTCGCTCCAGTCGGGCGCGCCTGGCCGCGGTTTGTTGAGCGCGCTCATCGGCTCGCTGCTGACGTTGCTTCAGTGCTTCGATGTGTTCGCTCAGCGCCTGCAAGTCGGCATGGATTTCATCCCATCGCGCTTGATGCGCCTGCAGCGCCGCCGCCGCTTTTTCCACCTCGGTTTGGCTCTGCGCCAGTTCGGTCTTCAGATTGGTGCGTTGTTCTTTGGCGTGTTGGATGCGGCTTTCACGATCATTGATGGCAGTGGTCAGCGCCATCAGGCGTTGGCGAGCCGCTTCCAGCGCTTGTTCGGTCTGAGCCCGCTCAGCTTGCAAGGCCTGCAAGGCTGTCTGCGCTTCATGCCATTGGGCTTCTTGTTCTGAGCGTTGGCGATGAATGGTTTCCAACGCGATTTGAGCTTCGCCCAGACGTTCACTTTCCGCCTGGATGGTTTCTTGCAAAAGTTCGATTTCGTCGCCCAGGCGTTCTTTTTCGGCTGTGAGCGCGCGGATGCGCTCATCCAACACCGCCCGCTCGCGTTGCAATTCCGCTCGAGTTGCGTCTAGCTGAGCCAGCTCTCTGCGCCAGGAGGCCAGCTGGTTGCGCAATTGCTGTTGTTGAGTGCGTAATTCCGCAGTGCGGGCGCTAAAGGCTTCGATGCGGGCATTGGTTTTTTCAATGACCTGTTGCCAATGCGCTACCGCAGCGCGGGCATCCACCAGTTTGCTGATGCTCTGATGCCAGCTATATCCATACCACACTCGCAACATCTCTCTTAGTTCGGCGCTGATCTGGTCATGCTGGATCGCTTTTGCAGCTTGTTTTTCCAGCTTTTTTAGCCTGGGCTCGATCTCCGCGAGGATGTCTCGCACCCGGGTGAGGTTATCTTGGGTCTTGCCCAGGCGATCCATGGTCAGGCGGCGCTTGGTGCGATAATGGGTGATGCCTGCGGCTTCCTCGAAGAGGATGCGCCGGTCTTCGGGGCGCTGCGATAGAGCCTGATCAATCATCCCCTGGCCAATGACGGTGTGAGTGCGCCGGCCCAGGCCCGATCGATCCAGCAATTCATGTACGTCGCGCAGGCGCACGCGGCTTCCATTGATGTAGTATTCGTTTTCGCCCGAACGGTAGGCCCGCCGCGTGATGTCCACTTCATCGAAGTCGATGGGCAGCCAGTTGTCCCTGTTGTCCAGCAAGATGCTCACCTCGGCCATGCCCATGCGGGAGCGTTGGTTGCTGCCGTTGAAGATCATGTCTTCGGTCTTTTTGCCCCGCAACACTGAATAGGCTTGTTCACCCATGACCCAACGGATGCCGTCGGCGATGTTGCTCTTGCCGCTGCCATTGGGGCCCACAATTGCGGTAATGTTACTGTCGAAGATGATTTCGGTCTTATTGGCAAAGGTTTTGTAGCCGTGCAGGGTGATTTGTTTCAGGCGCATGGAAAATGAATCCGGGGTCCGGCGTCCTATGTCCGGGGTCGGTTTGGGGGACGGGGGAATCAGGTGAGGCGGTGCTGGTGCGAATGTCTCGAGGTGTCATGGGCAGCTGCCAGCAACCCCCTTTTTTACCACAAGATGGGTGGAGAAGGAAAGATTTCGTCCCTGGTGTGCGCTTGGGGGAGGGGGATTATGCTTCTTCGACGATGGCGATCTCCTCGGGGCTGAGGTCATAGAGTTCATAAACGAGGCGGTCGATCTGGCGGTCGGTGGCGTCGATCTGGCGCTGGTAGAGGGTTTTGTCCGCGGGGATGGACGCGGCCGCCAGTTTTTCGTGCAGATCCAGCATACGCTGCACCGCGAAGTTGAGCTCGTGCACATCGATGTCGGGGTTGCGCAGGGCGATGTTGCGGGCCAGCAGCTCCCGCCAGCGCTCGATCTCCTTCAGAAATTCGGCGTCCACCTGGCTGGTGCCCCGCTTGGCCTTGTTGTCCTGCACGTAGCGGTCGAAAGAGCCTTTGAGCACCGCCTCTTTGGAGAAGATGGCCGCGATCTCGTCCCATTTCTCCTCGTACTCCTCGAAGGTGAGGTACATGACCCGGGCCACGGAAGCCCCGTCCCCCGGTTTGGGCTTGATGCGGGTGTCGTACACCGCGAACTCCTCGAAATCGGTGAGGATGCTCAGGGGCAGTTTGGCGCTCCAGGCGTAGCGGCGCAACTGGTAGGCCGGGCCGATGTCCTCTTTCAGCCACACCGAGGGCTTTTTGGCCTCCACGAAGAATTTGCGCACGCCACCGATGCGGAAGCTGTAATCGGGCGCTTTCACGTCATCGCCCATCTTCAGCGCTGGCTCATACACCACGTCCTTGTATTGCTCCGCGTAGCCCTGCACATTGCGCACATCCCAGCCCAGGGCCTCGAAGAAAGGATCAATGAACTCGACCCGAACGTTGGCCTCTTTGTAGCTCTGTTGTTTGTAGACATCGCGATTGCGACGAAATCGCGCGATGAGTTCCAGGATTTCAGGGGGTGCGGCCATGATTTACAAGACAAAGATGAATGTGGGATGGTCGTCGATTTGAGAATGACAAACCGATGGCAAGCCATTCAACTGCGTTGCCGATCAGGAAAAGAACGGGAGATACGGTTCCCCATTAATTTTGTGTTGGGGGCTGTCCGTTGATTTTCGCCAGGGCGTTTTGGGCCGCGGCCTGGGCCGCTTGTTGTTTGCTTTTGCCTCGGCCCGTGCCATACGCTTTACCGTCGATGCGCACTTCGATGGTGAATTCCCGATCGTGATCTGGGCCGGTCATGTCGATGGTGATGTAAGATGGCGTTGCTTTGAGTTCGGCCTGTGACCATTCTTGCAAACGACTTTTGGGGTCTTTGGTGAGTTGGTCGGTTTGCAGGCGTTGAAGTTCGGGATGGAAAAAGGGGATGAGAAAATTCTCAACGGCTTGCATGGAGCGATCAAGATAAAGCGCTCCCACAACAGCCTCGAACGCGGATGAGAGGGTGGAATCGCGCTCTTTGCCGCCATTTTCGATTTCGCCGCGCCCCATGAGCAAATAGTCGCCCAAATGGATGGCGCGCGCAAATCGGGCCAGCGTTTCTTTGCGCACCAGATAGGCCCGCATGGCTGTGAGCGCGCCCTCCCGTTTTTCGGGAAAGCGTTGATAAAGAAATTCCGCCGCCACCAAGCCAATAACGGCGTCGCCTAGAAATTCAAGGCGCTCATTATCTCCGATGAGGAATGATGATTCGTTGATGGAGGAACGATGCGTCAGCGCTCGCAGGATTAAACTTTGGTTGTCGAAGTTGAGCCCGGCGTGTTCCTGAAAGGCTCGAGCATTTTCAAAGGGATCGATCTGATTTGAATCCATGGCCGGTGAGAATGAGAACGACAGTATCGGTAGTTTGGAGTTGGGGCGTCAGATGTTGAAGAGCGGCATAAGGCAGGGCCGCGGTGGGTTCGACCCAGAACCCACCACTCATCAACGCAGCCCTAGCCTGAGCAATTTCTTCTTCGGCAATAGGGATGACATGGCCTTTGGTCTTACGCACGGCCGCCCACATTGCGTCGATGAGCGGCGGGTTGGGGATGGCGACGCCGTCGGCAATGGTGGGCCTGCTTGCAAAATGCTCTGGTCGATACGCATTATGCGCCCGGGCCAACAATGGCGCACAGGCCTCTGCCTGCACAGCAATCAATCGCGGCAAGTGCTGAATGTATCGGGCCTTTTGCAAGGCGCGAAAGCCCCAACGCACACCGCGCAACAATGTGCCATTGCCCACAGGCATAATCACCCATTCGGGTGCTCGTCGGCCCAATTGCTCCCAGATCTCCCAGGCCATGGTTTGCATGGCCAGGGCGTAGCCAGGATGCCACACGTGGCTGGCGTAGAACACGTCGGGACGTTGTGCGAAGTCGTCGGCGGCCCGGGCCACGGCCTCGCGGTTGCCTTCGATGCGGGCCAAGGTCGCGCCATAGCCGCGAATTTGCGCTTGCTTGGCCGCAGGCGCTGACGCCGGTACAAAGATGCGGGCCCGAAGGCCAGCCCGGGCCGCGTAGGCAGCCAATGCCGCGCCCGCATTGCCCGAAGAGTCATCGATGACGATTTTTTCTTTGTCTGTGATGGTGTTGATGAGGAATGCGGCTCCCCGATCCTTAAAGCTGCCGGTGGGATTCAGCGCTTCATTTTTGATGTAGATCTGGGGCTCCGATTGGATGCGCAGCAGCGGTGTGTCTCCTTCGCCCAGGCTGATAGGCTCTCCGGGCACTGGCGGCAAAAGATGTTGGTAACGCCACATGCCCATTGCCGCATGTTCGATGAGGGTGGCATCGAATACAATGTTGTGCTTGGGTTGCAGCGGGCCGCGACAGTGAGGCCGAGGGCATCGTGGGGCCTGCGGAGGCCAGCTCACAGGCTGGTTGCAGTGCCTACATCGGAGCTTGAATGGTTTGACAGGCATGCCGGAGAAGTGCCAGGTGGACCCAGATTTGGGCGAACCTGCTGAGAAATGAAGTCTCGGAACCTTGTGGAATGAGGGACGACGACGCCGCATCTGAAACATCAAAGCCAATGTGCAGCTTTTGGGGGCGCATCAACGGGCTGATCAATCAATCTCCGCTGAACAAGCCGGCGAACATGGATGAGAAGCAAAAAAGACAAAAAACAGCATCTTCCTTTGTCAATGTTCGTCCAGTCGTCCCTTCATCTGCCTATCGGACGGCGGATCCAAGCATCAACGTCCGTTTTTCTGCACGGAAAAGTCGCACATCAGATGTACCAATTGTAATGCCTGGGGGATGAGTTCGGCAAATGAGAAGGGCTCAAGACCGTAATTCGAAATTTGTCACTGTTACAACCCGCACTCTCTCAGCTCCCCCCTCCCCCGATTCAGCGCCGCCTTGCAGGGGAATGAGATCGACGATAGCTCGAAAGCCTTATCGATGAAGGTCTGGGAAGCGACCAAAATGAGTCGGGAATGGTAACCATTAAGGTCTCTGCCATGTACGCTACCGAGGGAGCATCGCCTGTTGCAGAATGTCGTCAAACGTAAAATGGTTACTACTAAGGTAGCCCGGCTAGAAACCACGAAGACACGAAGCCACAAAGGCACGAAGGAAAGAAAAAGCTTTGAAATTCTTGGTGTTCTTAGTGTCTTTGCGCCTTGTGGTGATTGAAGTCGGGTACGTTAGTAGTTACGTAAAATGTCAAAAAAACCATACGACGCAGGGCTCGCAATACAACATCATCACACGCTTGACGTTTTACGCTTGACGCCTTGGCGGTCAGAAACACTCATTTCATGGCATCCATCACGGTCAAGCATGCCACCTGGTTGCTGCCATCGAGCAACGTCGCTCCTGAGCAGGCAGGCATATGCGATTGCCGGACTTTGGGCGGGTGGAAACATTTTTAACGTCATCGGCATCTAAATAGTAGACAAAGTAAGTCATGGTATGAACTTGCAATTCGCTTCGCAGATGCTCGCGACGCATCGGACGAAAATAGAAGAAAAGACATAGCTGGATGAAGCAAACCATCGTCACTGTTTGCCAATCTCCATCCCTGTTCGTCAAAATGCGCAGCACTCTTCTCAAGTTTCAAATGCCCATCTGCTTAGAACAGAGAAGTCGTACATCAGGTTGAACAAGTGAATATCCAAACTTATTGCAAGGAGGATGATTTATGATTCTGTTTCAACGCATACTCGTTCCGCTTGATGGATCGAAAAAATCAGAACGCGCGATTCCAACCGCTATCAAGTTGGCGAAAAACCTTGGTAGTCAGATCACCTTGTTGCGCGTCGTCGAAATTCCCAAACCCTCGATGGAGAACCCGCCAGAGCCCATGAGGAGATGGATCGAGGAAGCGATCCAGCAGGAGATTCGGGCGGCGGAAGATTATCTTGAGGGTTTGGCCAGTTTATTCAAGGCCAATGGGATTGACGTGCATACATTGGTGCGCAGCAAAACGCCCGAGCAGGACATCTTGGATGTGGTGGATACCGACCATATCGACTTGATTCTGATGTCACCCCACGGTCGTGGATATCAGGATTTCGGGCATGAGTGCCTGAGTTTTGGTAGTGTGGCCGATAAAGTGCTGCGTCGCAGTCCTGTGCCGGTATTATTGGTGCGGGGCGACGAAGCGCGCATTCCGGGCATGGATGGCGTCGCCCGCCCATCCGAAGCCTCGTAAGAAGCCTGGCCCGGAGCCAGCAGGCCGCATGGCGCGGCTTTCTCGCCCGGCGTTCCGGGCCAGATGCGCGCTTAGGCTGTTTTTTGCACGTGCAAGGCCACAAAGGGGACATATTCGCGGCCGATGGTGCGCCACTCTTCAGGGTCGTTGGGATCTTCAATCTCCAGGCCGATGAGTCTGGCCAGTTGCAAGGCTGCTTTTGAATGCTTCCTGGCATAGTGGAGCATTTCCTCAGCCGATTGTTCGGGCGTCAGGGGTTTGGCAACGACCTGGTAACGTTTCTTCCCCACCTGGATGGTGGCCTCAGGAGTTGTTATCAGATTGCGATACCAGTCAGACTTCTTGCCAAAACCGGATGCGATGATGTAGCTGTTGGTTTCCGGTTCGTGGCGGATGATTTCCACCACTGCTTGCCGCACCTGGCCGCTTTTGCGCCCGATGTGGTTGAGCAATAAGAATCTTCCTCCCATCAGCGGCCCCAGCCCGATGCGATAAAGGTGGATGGGCGCCCGCCACAGATGTTTGCGCCAGCCCGTGCGCGGGAGTTTGGGCGTTGTTTTCTTAACCATGATGTTTGTCTTATGAAATGGAGCGATCAAAGGTAGATGGATAGGATCGCCTTCGCGATGGCCTCAGCCGCGAAGATCCCCACCAGATTTGGGTCGCCCGGCCGAGATGAGCCGGTGCTGATGGCAAATATGACATCGCCATCATACAGGGTGTGGCTTGGTCTGATGGCGCGGGCAAGACCATCGTGAGCCATTTGCGCCACGCGTAAACATTGGGGCTTCGTCAATGTTAGATCTGTTGCCACCACGGCCAGTGTGGTGTTGGCGCCAGGAATCGGCCAACCAGTGGGCGCGGGGTGTCCTTGCCTGGCGGCAACGATTTTGACGCCTGTTTCGGGGTGATAAACTTCTCCCACCGCATTCAGGGCCACCAACGCTCCCACCTTTGCCCCTCCTGGTAGCGATAAAATCACACTGCCCACTCCTCCTGGCCGCGCGCCTCCCGGCCCCAGCATCTTGGCCACGGTGGCTCCAGCGCCCGCGCCCACCCGCCCCAGCGGAACCGGGGCGTTGCTGGCCGCTTCGCACGCCCGATATCCCCAGTCCGCGTCGGGCCAGACATCGTTGCGCCCAACCATAAGGTCGAAAAGCACTGCGGCGGGCACTATGGGGATGCGAGCCACGCCAGCATCAAATCCATGGCCACGTTCATGCAGCCAGCGCATGACGCCCGAGGCCGCGTCCAAGCCAAATGCAGAGCCACCGGTCAGTAAAATGGCGTGCACCTGCTCCACCAGGTTCTCAGGCCGGAGCAAATCAGTCTCGCGCGTTCCTGGCGCTGCGCCGCGTACATCGACCGCTGCGGTGGCGCCTGTTGGCGTCAGGATAACTGTGCAGCCTGTACAGGCCTGTTCATCGGTGGCGTGGCCCACCAGGATGCCGGGCAGAGCCGTGAGGGTGGTATTGGCTGTCATTGCATATATGATAACCTAGTGTGCAACTTTTTGGGGCGCATCAACGGGCCTATCAAGCATCTTCCGCTGTATAAGCTGACGAACATGGACGAAGAATGATGCCGATTCGTCCACTTTGGTCACTTTCCGTCCATGTTCGTCCTGTCGTCCCTTCGTGTGTTTGTGGGGCAACAGATCAGAGCATCCAGGCCTGCTTTTTGAGCTGAAAAGTCGCACATCGGGTATCTAATATGCGCTCATGACCTCAAGCGCTTGGATGCGTCAAAATGGCGTATGGAATGAGTATAGTATAGCGTGATGCCGCTGGCGGAGCAAGCGGATGGGTCGAAAAGCGTGCGTTTTAAATGGGGGGGGCTTTCTAGCGCTCCTGGCCGGCTCAAGCCGGGCGCTTCAGGCCTGCGACCATGGCGCTATCTGAACACCTTTCCACAACTCCTCCCCCGCCCATCTCGGAGCGGGTGAGGAAATTAAGGTGGGAGCGGGCCTGCAGAACCCGAGTTCACTCGACCAGTGCATCATTAGGCAACTTGCCCCGAAATTGAATCGCACCCGTTCCAGAGACGTGTGTTTCAAAGGCTTATTTCGAGATGAAGGCATTACAATCGAGGTGAATGGATGCTAGGTTACCTTCGTCTTTGGATGTTTGTTCATTTCATGCGATAATAATAAATCGTCCTTCCCCTGCCCCCATCAGTTCCCCAACCTTCACCATGAAATCCATTGTGCGTCTCACATTTCTTCTAATTGTTGCTTTGGTTCTGGTCGCCTGTGGACAAAAAGAGACAGCAACCGGTGTCACTGTCTCCTCACTTTCGGTGACCTCGACGCCCACGGCGCCCCACGCTCGCCATACACTGACGCCCATCTCCGTCAATGTGCCAACCAGTACGCCAACCAGCGTTCCTACGGCAGCGGTTGTCGACACTCCAATCTCCACCGATACCCCCGAACCACCTACCGCAACCCCAGCGATCCCGTCCTCGACGCCTACACAGCAAGTCGTGACGGGGTTTGTTTTACGTGATGCCACCATCCGTAATGGCCCTGGAGAATCATATTCCGCGGTGGCGAACATTGCCCAAGGACAAGAGGTGACGGTTGTCGCTACCGATCCATCTGGAGATTGGTTGCTGCTAAATCTTCCCGGACCAGATCAGAGTTGGATCAACCGGCTGGATATCAGCCTGCTCGATGCGCAAATGGTGATGATTCCGGTCGATACCAAGCTGCCCACTCCTCCTCCCACGCCGACGCCGGGCGAGGCGGTTCAGCTTTATGAGAGCGTCATCACTCTACCCACCTATCCCTGGCGCGATTTCCTCACCCCCACGGTGGATCCTGTCAGCGGGTGGGATTATCACCGGTTTGACGCGCATGCTTATCATGGGCAGAAACGCACGCCCACCCCGCACGGCTATCGTTTGATCAATCTTGAAAATCGTTGGGTGAAAGCAAATGTGATGCCAGAGCTAGGGGGACGCGTGTATCAGCTTATCTTCAAGCCCACAGGTAGTAATGCCTTGTATCAAAATCCAGTGATCAAGCCCTCGCCGTGGGGGCCGGGCCCGCAAGGGAATGGTTGGTTGGCTGTTGGCGGCATCGAATGGGGATTGCCTGTCCCCGAGCATGGTTATGCCACGTCTGAGCCTTGGGGATACATTACTTTGCCTGGGGCCGAAAGCCAGGCCGTTACGCTTTTCGACAAACATCAAGACACCGTTCATCTGAGTGTGGATGTGTCTCTGCAGCCCGACACCGCCGCGTTGCAGCTTGATTTTACGCTAAGCAACGAAAGCGATCATCGTATTCCCACCAGTTTTTGGGTGAACGCGATGGTGGCCCCTGGTCCCGCCAATACGGTCGGTTCTGAGCTGCGCTTTCTTTTTCCGGGCAACAAGGCCATTATGCACTCCACCGGTGATGAGGATTTGCCTCTTCCCAACGAAATTTTCGATTGGCCTTTTTTCCGCGGTCGAGATTTAAGTCGTCTTGGCAATTGGAATCATTGGCTGGGGTTCTTTATGTTTCCTCAGGCGCAAGAAAACTGGGCCGCTATTTATGATCCATCGGTGGATGAGGGATTGGTGCGCGTTTTTCCTCGTGAGAAGGTTCCAGGGCTCAAGGCATTTGGTTTCGGTTGGCAAAATCCGATTTCCCCTAAAGATTACACCGATGATGGCAGCGCTTACATCGAAATGCACGGGGGCGTCACTCCTACGTTTGATCAGAATCTGCCAATGCAGGCGGGTGAACGGTTGCACTGGCGTGAACTCTGGTATCCTGTTGCTGGCATTGGCGGCGTCAGTCGAGCCGACGCCTTCGGCGCTGTGCATCTGAGTAACGAGAATGACGGCATGCACTTACGATTATTTGCAGTCCGGCCGGTCCAGGGTAAAATCGTCGTCGTTGATGCGGCGGGCCAATCCTACGCTTTTTCGGTGCGGCTTGCGCCTGACCATCCCGGGGATATCAAGTTGCCGGCGGTGCAATTGCCCCTCTTGTTTCAGATGCAGACCAGCGATGGTCGAGTCTGGCAGATGTCGGGGTTGTGGTAAGTCTCGCGCCTGAAGTCCACTTCGGTCGCCACATATGGCGTCCCCCTTCAGGGGCGCTTTTTCCTCCCGATTTGTGACGTCGCCGCTGGGCATCCCAGACGCTGTCGACACTGGTTGACAGACGGATGCGGGTCCTCGGCCATGATTTCAATCGGCAGGAAGCATGAATCTGAAATTTGTGTCAGGTCGCCGGACAACAATTCTCTTGTCGCGACAACTTACCACATGTCCCATAATTTCTGGGCGATGGCGTCAGCCGCCCGAGGTCGGGCCAGCCTTTGCGCTTGTTCCGCCATGGCCAGTCTGGCTTGTTGGTGCTGCAGGAGGTGTAGCGCCGCTTTCGCCGCCTGCTGGGGATTGGGCGCCCAGATGCCAGCGCCGTGCTTTTCCACCAGTGTGGGATTTCCTGTTTCTTGTCCTGGAATCGCATGATACATGATCACAGGCAACCCCATGAGAAAGGCTTCGGCCAGGGTGTTGGGACCTGCTTTCGTGACCAATATATCCGTTGCCCGCATCCATAGCGGCATCTCTTGTTCGAATCCCAATACAGATAGGTTTGATGCCCCACAGTACTGGATGAGTCGTTGTTTGAGCAAGTGGTTGTGACCAGTGATTGCCACCACCTGCGCCCGGGGCTTATGCACCATCAGCGCCTTTACAAAAGGAAGCATGTCGCCCATGCCTTCTCCTCCGCCAACGAACAACACCATTGGCGTATGATCATCAATGCCGAGGGCGGCCCGAGCGTGATGTTTGGGGGTTTCCATCGCTTGCATGAAGGCCCGGCGAACAGGCATGCCTGTCACATGCAGTTTCGATGCCGGTAAGCCTTGGGATAGGGCGCGTTCTTTGGTTTCTGGCCAGGGTAGAAAATACGCATCATGGCCCGGAACAAACCAGGCGCTGGGGGCGGAGACGAAGTCTTGTATGACCACGGCCAATGGCATGGATGGCGCGTAGACGCGGCGATGGTGCGCAAGCAGTGCGTTGGGCACGGGGTGGAAGGATACGATGATGTCAGTTGGGGCATGGTTGGAAAATAATCTTTGCAATGGATGATGCACATAGGGCCACAATGCCCGAGATATTCCCCTGACGACCGTTGTGTGATTGCTGGCTCCATACATGATTCTCCACGGCCATCCTCCCAACCCCAACATTGCCGGATACCATTCAGGGAGGTGCTGAAACGGCCATATTCTGGATTCGGTGAAGATGTCGACCAATGTGACGTGCGCTTTTTCACCGAATCGATCCTCCAAAGCGTCGGCTACGGCGCGGGCGGCCGCAAAGTGGCCGCCTCCTGTCCGAGAGTAAAGAAAAAGGAAACGACGAGGTCTGGACATGGGTGGCATTATAACGAGACATCAGGATGAATGGAAATATCTGAGAGGCGTCAATTGAGAGTTGGATGCGATTCAAAATGGGATGGCTTTTATTTTTTGGCCGGGCGGATTACGAATCCGTCCTGGGGAGCCCCGCTTCGGAGCCGGATTCGCAATCCGGCGGGTTTTGCAATGTCTGCCCCCATTTTGAAACGCATCCTGTATATTTTATTACTTTTGCTTTTTGGGTAATGATGATAAAATACTACAAACACTGGCGATGTTGTATCATGTTCTTCGGATGCGATGTTTTTCGACGCCAATTTCACTCCTCGTCAAACCGCAGGCTAATTGTTGATATTTGTCTGTGGAAACCATATTTCAGCCTCTGGCAATGATGCCGGATGTCGCTTTTTCGTTCATCTCTCTCAAGGAGGAGAAAACATGAAGCATCGAAAGGTTGTTTTATCCGTGGTGGTCATTCTACTCTTGGCAATCATGGTTATGGCTGTCTCGGCCTGTGCTGGTTCTCAGCCCGCCACGACCGAGGGCGGTGAGAAGGTGGTGGAAGTCACTAAAGTGGTTGAGGTGACCAAGGTGGTCGAGGTCGAAAAGTCGGCGGAGGAGACCATTCCGGAAGGGGCGACGGTGATTAACTTCTGGCACGCGTTCGGCGGCGGCCGTAAGTTGCTCATCGAGCGTATGGTGGCCGACTACAATTACACCCATCCGGGCGTCTATGTGAAGGTGGAGAACAAAGGCTCGTACCGCGACACCTTGAATGCGGCGATTCTGGCGGCCCAGCAGGGCAATCCTCCTCACATCGTGCAGATCTTCGAGGTGGGCTCCCAGTTGGCGCTGGATTCGGGCATTTTTGTGCCTTTCGAGGATAACGCCCCCTCCTGGGTGCACATGGAGGATCTGATCGGCGGC
>CAZYSY010000228.1:0-10610 GCA_964650295.1 uncultured Caldilineales bacterium
CCGCCGTGGCCAGAATTGGCGTCCCTTTCACGTGGCAGGCCGTGCCATCACACAACTTGAGCACATGCTTGCCGCGCTTTTCGAGGTAAAACTGGGCGTAAAAGGTGGCGACGCCATAGACCTTGCTGGTGGAAAGATTCAAACGACGGGCGATCTGTTCCAGGCTCTGTGGAGGCAGCCAGCCATAGATTTCTTGCGTCTTTTGTAAGATAGGAATGAGTGCGCCTTCATTCCCTTCTATCTCTTCGAATATTGCATCCATCAACGAAAGATCAATGGTGTCGTCCTGGACTACTGTCATAGATTGTTCTCCTATGCCTGAGGTCGCGTTTCACCTGTTGGCGGGCGAAAATGCGCAAAAAGTCACATGATTATACAACCAAAAAAGATGTCAGGCAATGAATTTTCCCATCTCTCCGTTGACGCGCCAACAACTTTAACATATGATGAGTCTTAAGCCAGTCTGGAACTGGTGATCTCTGTCGTCATCTTTGATAGATGACTTAGCCCCCCTCATTCTGTAGAGGAAAACACAATGAAAACTTCCCACCGTCCGTATCTGCTTTTGCTCCTTGTGATGAGCGTTGTGGTTTTGGCTGCCTGCAGCGTGAATGTGCAAACGAAATCGCAGGATGTCAAGGCCACTGCTGAAGCAGCCATCGAGCAGGAGGTTGCCACTTCAGTGGCTGCGACCAAAGTGGCGCTCGAGACTGCATTGGTCGTTACCACCGCACCTATTCCACCCACGGATACGCCCGTCCCGCCCACGGATACGCCCGAGCCGCCAACAGCTACGCCGGCGCCTACCGAGGCGACGACGCCTAATCCCCTGCCCACGTTGTTGCCCAAAATAACGGTTTTGGTACCCACTCACGAGGTGCTATCCACAGTGGTTTTGCCAGTGGTTACGTTACCTGTCATCACGCCTGTCATGACGCTGCCTCCCTTCAAGTTGTGCAATCCACCCGCAGCTACCAGTTTTCAGAAGATTCTGGACGCACATCCTGATATTTCATCGGCGTTAGGCTGTCCAACCGGCATCAATCCCAATGTCACACCCGAGGCTTGGGAGGTGCAAACTGCTTTTGAGCCTTTTGAACACGGGATGATGATCTGGTCTAACAAGATTGGGTGGTATGATCAGCCTGTGGTTTATGTGCTCTATGATACGGGAGGCTACCAGCGGGTGGACGATACATTCCAGGATGGCGTTGATCCAGAAAGTGGTGGGCTGACGCCGCCCCCAGGTCTGTATGAGCCCATTCGCGGTTTTGGCAAAGTCTGGCGAGATGTTCCCTATGTGAGCGCCTCTCTGGGCTGGGCCACCGCTCCCGAAGTTGGAGGAGTCGGGCGTTTTCAGATCATGGAAGGGGGAGAGATTATCTGGTTGAGCGAAACCGGACACACCTATGTTTTTGTTCAAAACAATATGCGTTGGTACGAGTTCGACGAACCTTTCCAGCCATAGTTTGGGCGTTACGTTTCTCGAAACGCTATCTTTTGCAACGCTCGTTGCGCCTTTCGTGCGGCGGGCGTTGCCGTTTTCTGCCTGGAAGAATATCCCGCTGGGCGCCCGATTCTTTTGGCGTGTCTGGGGAATGTCAGCAGTTGTGATGGGGGGCGTGGTGCGCTGTCATGCTATCGAGATTGAAGGGCGCCATGCAGATGTTGTAGCTGTGCGGCTGTGCCAACGATGATCAGCACATCGCCTGGATGCAAAGGGATATCGGGGCCAGGATTCAGCACAAAACCCCCAGTCGCGTTTTCGTGGTTTTCGTGTTGGCAGTAGAGTGCGATCACAGTAATGCCAAAACGCTGGCGCAGATTGATCTCTGACAGGGTGCGACCAGCCAATTCCGAGCCCGTCTTTACTTCGATTTCATCCATCTCCGCGCCACGGCCTTCGTCGAACACCACTTCACTGAGAAATTCCGCCACATGGGGCCGCAACACCGTCAGCGCCAGGCGGCGACCGCCATAGTCATAAGGCGAAACCACCTCGTTGGCTCCAGCTCTGATCAGTTTGTGGTAAGCATCGTGCCGCACCAGACGACTCGCAATCCAGATGCGCGGATTCAGTTCGCGGGCGCTCAGCGCCGTGACGATGTTGGCATTGTCGTCGTTGAGGGTGGCAAGCAAGCGTGCAGCCTGTTTGACGCCAGCCGCCAATAACGTCTCGTCTTCAGTGGCGTCACCATAAATGACATGGTAGTTGAGTTCTCGCAAGTGGTCCACCACTTCGGGATCGTTTTCGATGACGACAAATGGTTCATTATTGCGCACCAATTCAGAGGCGGCAGCCTCTCCAATGCGCCCGAATCCACAAAGAATGGTATGATTTTCCATGATGCGCACCTTGCGTATTGAACGAAGTTGAAAAACGGCCTGGCGAAATTCTTCGCTCAGAATGGTTGATAGTAATGATTCAATGGCCCATGCTCCCCAGATCATGGTGGCGAAGATGAGCAGGATGGTGAAAATCCTGGTGTCTTTTCCCACCTGGCCTAGCTCGCCGTAACCCACCGTCGAGATGGTGATGACAGTCATGTAGAGGGCGTTGAGCGGATCCAGATTCGCTGTGAGAATGTATCCTATGGTTCCAATCGCTACGATCCCGAGAATGAGTCCCAAAGCGATGATGAGGCGACGAACGTCTTTGGGTCTCAATCCCAGAAGTAGCGAGAGTCTTGGCAGTGCGCCCGAATCTGTCGGGCCGGGTTTTACTCTTTTTGATTTCACGATACAATAACTACCTGATGTGCGATTTTCCTGTTCTGAAAAAAGCGGACGCTGATGCTTTGAGTTGATATCCCACAAACAGAAGAAGAGACGACAGAACGAAAATTGACGAAGGAAGATGCTATTTTCGTCAATTTTGGTCCATGTTCGTCGGCTTGTTTAGCGAAAAAATGTTTGACAAGCCCGTTGATGCGCCATAAAAAGTTGTACATTGGGTAATAACTACCTATGTGCGGCTTTTCTGCACTCAAATGTAGCTCTTGCTGAATGGACTGTTCTGCTTGCAGCTCTGGTGGATTCGCATTCAGGAAGCTGCGATTCTATTACGAACCAGCCAGGTAAAACGCGCAAACGACCATGACTGTTTTGCAAGTTATCACCATTATCCTTGAAAGAGGTGGAAAAGAGAAAATTTATGAGGAGCGCGCAGATTGAACAGATTCAGAAGATGCTTTTGCGACAGGGATTGAAGGGATGGTTGTTGTACAACTTCCATGCTCTCAACCCCATTGCTCGTCGTCTGGCGCCTTTGCCCGAACGTTCCATGCTCACCCGCCGTTGGGCGTGGTGGATTCCGGCCCAGGGGGAACCTGCCTGGTTAATACACGCCATCGAAAGGGGGCAATTCACCGATGACGCCCACTTTGTAATCTACAATTCGTGGCAAAGTTTCGAGCAAGCAGTATTGGAGCTAACTCAGGGCCCGGGCCCCATCGCCTGCGAATACTCGCCAGATTGCGGTATCCCCTACACCTCGTGGGTGGACGCAGGCACGGCGGAACAATTATACCGTTTGGGCTATACGCTGCGGTCATCCGCCGATTTGATTCAGGTTGTATACGCCACCTGGACAGTGGCGCAGTTGGATTCGCATCGTCAGGCGGTGCAGATTTGCATGGCGGCCAAAGACCTCGCGTTCGCCACCATTGGCGAACGTTTGCGAGCGGGCCTTCCCACCACCGAGCTAGATATCCAGCAACTCATCCTGGAGTATTTCGATGCACACGATCTCAACCCGGTGCATCCCCCCATCGTGGCAGTGAATGAGCATGCTGGCGATCCTCATTATACGCCTACGCCCGAACGACATAATCTCATCCGCCCGAACGATCTTATTCTCATTGATCTGTGGGGCAAACTCAACCATCCGGAGGATGCAGTCTTTGCCGATATGACCTGGATGGGATATGCCGGACGCAAAGCTCCTGCCAAGATGCAAGAGGTTTTCGACGCCGTCGCCCGGGCGAGAGATGCTGCAATCGAACTGGTTATGGGACGGGTTGAGGCAGGGGAGCCTGTGCATGGTTGGGAGATTGATGATGTTGCCAGGAAGGTCATCCAGCGCGCAGGCTATGGCGATTCCTTCATCCACCGCACCGGCCACAGCATCGATACTGAATTGCATGGTTCTGGTGTGAATATCGACAACCTTGAAACCCGTGACACCCGTCAACTCATACCCCATATCGGATTCACCATCGAGCCTGGCATCTATCTGCCCGAATTTGGCGTGAGATTGGAGGTGGATCTCTTTGTGCATGAAGATCGGGCGGAGGTCACGACATTGCCACTACAGAATTCTTTTGTTTGGGCGATGTAGACGGCGCAGGCTCAAAAAAAACCCGCAGATGACAACATCGGCGGGGGCGTAAACGAGGCGGCGTAAGTAAGAAGGGTTATTCGCCAGGAACGAAGACCAACAGTTTATTGCCTTCGTCATTGAAAAGCGTCAACGTATCGTTGATGATGTTAAAGGTGGCGGCCTGACTCAAGTTCATGAAAAAGGCGTTCTCCGTTTCCATGATATCCCCGGAATCGGCGCAGTACAGTTCAGTGGCCATGATCTGATCGATTCGGATTCGATCGTCATCGATCTGATAATTTCCCGAAAAGGTGTTGCACCCGGCATTGCCTGTCACCCGACCATCCTCACCAAAGATGGCATAGATGTTGGAGGTCGAGACAGTGGTGGACATACCCCCTTTGCCATTATTGAAACTTTGTAATCTCCAGGGAATGGACGTGATCGAGCGATTTTCGGCAAAGGTGAACACCAGGCGTTTGACGCCATCCTTGTCGTAGATGGTTAGCGTCCGCCCCATCACCGAGAAAGCGTCTGCCTGGCCCAGATTATCGAGGAAGGCCTGCTCTGTCTGCATCACGCCTTCGGGGTTGTTGCATAATTTGCGAGTGGTGGCCAAGGGGCCGATGACTAGATGCTCATTGTCTGTTTGATAGCTGCCGCTGAAGTGGTTGCATCCGGCATTGCCTGAGACCTTGCCATCTTCACCAAATGTGATGGTGATGCGCTGGGTAACTTGATTCGACTCCATGCCATCGCCATTGTTAAAGCTAAGAAGCTGCCAGGTGCTGCCAGCCAACTCAGGGGGAGCTTGTTGGGTGAAGGTGAGCAGCTCATGGCCGTCGGCATCCATCAACATCAGTTTGTCGTTTTCGATCTTGTAGCTTGCTGCATGGGACATGCCATACATGATGGCGCTTTCTTGACTGGCGATGTCTGGTTGGCACGCGCGCAAGGTCGAGGGCCCAAGTTGAGTCGAAATGGCATTGCCATCCAGCGAATAGGCTCCGGAAACACTGTTGCAGTGTGTGTCGCTGATGAATTTCCCATCTTCGAAAATCAGTGTGGCGGGATTATCTGCCAGAGCGGGATGTGATTCACCGTTCTGGTCGACATAACTTTCCAGCTGCCAGACGACGCCTTCCAATGCAGGCATTTCTTCGACTCCATTTTGAGTATCCCTGGGCTCAGGAGTTTCGAGTGGAGGTGGGGCGCAGGCCGCTATGACGCCGATGGCGATAAGTGCGGTCAGCGCCCATGGAATACGTTGTGAGATCGGTTTCATCTTCATGGTTGTTCCGTTTCGTGAGAGAATGGTGGTGGGGGGCGTCCTTCAGGTATAAGACGTCATGAGTTTCTTGAAGGTTCCACCAGTCTTATCTGAAACGGGAAATTAGCCAGGGAACGCCAATGATGATCGGATAGACCAGCACTGCAGCGTGGGTGAGCATGCCATAGGCCAATCCTTGATCGCTGGGAACGCCTGCAATGGAAAGGGCGAGAATGGCAAGCCACTCAAAGACGCCCAACCCAACAGGGGCCACCGGCACGCTGAGTCCTCCTTGCACAATGACGTTGGCCAGGATAGCCAGTGGCAGGCTGGCGGGAATCGCCAACGAAGCAAGCAAGGCGTAGGTGGCGAAAATGCTGCCCGACCAGGCCAGGATCGTCCACAAAAGAATCCACGGCAGGCGTTGTCGATGCCGCAAGGCATGGAAGCCGTCCAGAATCTTTTGTGCGATATGAGTGGGCCAGGCAAGCGCAGGCCAGCGTTTCGCGCTTTTGCCAAGCCATGCTTGCAAGTTGGGCAAGCCGACGATCAAACCCACCCAGATCAGCAAAGCCGCCATGCTAATCATCCAGATGGAGGCTTGATTTGCGACCATCCATGACGGCAGAATGAAATGGGGAAGTATAAGCGTAAACAGCAGCCCCATGATGATTAGATCGAGCAGTTTTTCAGCGCCGATGGTGCCAATGGCCGCAGCAGAGCTATGGCCGCGATGTCTTCCCAGAAAATATGCCCGAGAGATGTCTCCGCTGCGAAGGGGCAGGGTGAGGTTCAACAATTGCCCCGCCATCAGCGCGCCAAAAGCCTCGCCACGGGGCGGAGAGGATTGCTCGGGAGGGAAGAGCAACCGCCAGCGCAATGCTCTGGCAATGTTATTGCCTAAAAGTGAGAGCAGCGCCAGCACCAACCAAACGAGTTGCACCTGGCGTAGGTATTGCAATGCCGCGCGCCAATCGACAGTGTGCGTCAGCATGTATAGGGCGAATCCTGCAATTCCCACCCCGATGATCCATCCCCACCATTTGTGTGCGCCCTTGCCCCCTCGCCGCGACTCGCTCATCATCCATTATTGGCGATGATGAAATTGACGATAACGTTGCAACGCCCGCCATGCCAGATAGCCAAACCCGAAAGCCAGAATCAACCAGATGGGACTCATCCAGAGGGGATTGACGCGTAGCGTCAGTCCCAACATGACCAACATCATGCCGATCGCGGCAACAAAGGTTGCGCCGGGAGCATCGAATTGCGAATGCAGGGACGTTTGAGTTTGTGATGCAGCGTAGAGGCTCCAGCTGACTGTCGCAAGCACGCTGGCCAAACCAATGATCCACAGGGCGTTGGCGAACAGGTTGTACCCGTTAATCATGGATATCCTCCTGATAGATGTGAACATTGCTCAGCCCTACTGCCATCATGGTTCCGAAAAGCCCCCAAAGGACGATGGCGGATAATGGAGAGTCATTGGGCGCCTCCACTATTCCGTGCGTCAGAAACACGGCCAGGGTTCCCAGCAAGCCAATGGCCAGGTGGCGGGCATGCTGTTGCTTATGGCGAATGTGCTGGACCAGCACAAAAATCAATATCATGATGAACGAGCTATGAACGATGAGGCCTGGATAACCCATTTCGGCCAGGGTTTGTAAGTAAAAATTGTGGGCGTGAGGGATTTGTTCGGAGAGAACGAGCCTGGTAGGGGGATAAAGTTTTTGTACCGTATCTGGAAATTGGCCCAGCCCGATGCCTGTGAAGGGAAAGTCGACGCCCGCGTAAATCGCTCGGCTCCACAGTTCTATGCGGGCGCTCATGCTAACGACATCGCCATTCGAGGTATTGGTGGTAAACAGGGCGTTGAGAATGCTATCGCCTTTCAGGAGCAGCGCTACCAGTGCGACGACGCCACTGGCCAGCCAGACCCAACCCAACTTCCGCCAAATCAGCCCTGTCGTCACGGCCAATCCGACCACGAGCGCGATGATGGCCCCACGCGATTGGGTGAGCAAAACCGCCAACACCAGCACCAGCATCGTCACAATGGCCAGTATCCGTTGCCAACGTCCGGTTGGGCGGATGCTAAGGACCAGGGCGGGGGGGAAGAACCACGCAAGTATAGCGCCCGTGATGTTTGGATTGAATCCATTTTCGTCACCAGGAAGCCGCCATCCCAGGGCAAATAGATCCACCACAGAGCGTTTGATGAGTGGAAGCTTTTCACCAGTGAAGAAACGCGTGCCGGGAATGGTGACAATGGTCAAGATCAGTCCCCCCAGCAGGAGCGCCCAGCCACCCCACCGTATAACCTTGGCTCCGGATTGGATGGCGATGGCGTAAAAGAGAGCGATGTTGGCGATGAGGGCGAAGCTGCGAGCCAGCGTGATATCCCGGTTGGTCGTGACCCACAGGCTTGCTGGCAACAACAACAGTAACAAAAGCAAGATAAAATCTGCTGGGGTTTTGCCGAACCAGGTCTTGGTGTTGGCGCTATGGATCATGAATAGCGCCAGCAACCAAACCAGGGCGGCGATAGATGCCCAGATTGGAAGTTGGTTGCTAAAGAGTAGGATGGGAATGGGCGGGAGGGCCAGCAGGCCGTAGATCCAGGATGAGCGCATCATGAGTCGTAGGGGGATTGATGTTTGTGGTTGGCGTTGAGCATGGCAGGGAGAAGTTTGCGAGCAGCGCCGAGCCAACGATAGGGATAGGCCAACAACCAGGGCGTGTGCGGATAACGTCTTTGCATGTAGCTACGAGAGGGAAAGAGCATGTGTGCGAGTTGTCGACCACGTTGACGCCAGGAGAGTCCGCGCAAGATGAGGAAAGCGGTGAGGCTGCTGCTGCGATGAGCAGAAGTCATCTTTTGCAAGGTATTATACCCGCTAAGACGAGTCTGGGATAGTTGTAGCCAATCGATCCATGCGGCAGGGATCGGCGTCTCGAAAAGTTTGTGCGCCAACCGGATGGCTTCTTGCAATGCCGCCTCCCACTTCAGTTGCTGCGCTTTCAGCAAAACGGTCTCCCAGTCGATATCATCGCCTGTTTTACGGATGAGCTGGTCGATATCATAAAACCAGATCGCCAACGCATCCCTGGCTCCCCCATGTTCTAGCACGGCATGGGAAGCCAGATGTAGCAATTGAGCTTCGGGGGTTAGCGTCATGCATGGAGCGTCTTCGATGGTGGTGGTTTGAGTTTGCGCCAGAAACCAATTCAGCGCTTCATCGGATGGGAGAAGCGGAAGCGTGCGGTGGAGTTCGAATCGCACATGCGTGTTGGGATCGGTGAAGATGAAATGGTGGAGATAGCCCACATCTTCACCCTGGGCCAGGCCGTGCTCTTCAAATCCCGCCTTCCTCATTTGTTCCACCACAGGCATCAAATGCTCCGGCCCGATGAGTATGTCGATATCGTTCATGGGACGAATCGCAGGATCGCCGTAAATGGTCAGGGCCAACGCCGCCCCTTTGAGTAGGATGAGCGCGTAGGGGGCGCAGGCCATCAGGCGCAACATATGTTGCAACGCCATTTTGCGCACCAGCCATTGCGCCCGGGCCTGGGCGTTGGCTGCTTGAAGATGCGCTCGAGCTGTGGGAGTGAGTTGCGTCAGATCCAACATGTGCGCCGCGGCCGCAGCAAGCCGGTTGGCGTCGAGCCAGGTTAACCAGGCGGCTTCATCGGTTGGGTTTTGGGGTGGATGAAAGGCGGGAGGAAGCATGGACGCGTTTTAGTACCAACGGGCCTCAAGGGAGATGGGGGTTTCCAGGAGTTCCTCATCGGACGCCAAAATTTCGCCCGTGGTTCGTGGGTGAACGCCAGAAGGAGAACGGTACTCGGGAACAATGGCGGCGATCAGTGAGAGCGCGTCGATAAGTCTGCCCGTTCGACTAAATTCGTAGAGAAGATCAATGGCTTGATGTAGGTCTTCTGGAGGAGTGGTGGCCGTGGTGACGCGCAGGATTTTTTCATGTTCGGTGCTAATGTGGTTTTCATGTCCCTGATAGAGTTCTTCGAAGAGTTTTTCGCCTGGTCTGAGCCCGGTGAAAATGATCTGGATATCTTCTCCGGGCGTCAGGCCCGAAAGGCGGATGAGGTCTTTTGCCAGATCGATAATCTTCACCGGCTCTCCCATTTCGAGCATGAAGAGATCGCCACTTTTGCCCATGGTTGCTGCTTGCAGGACCAGTTGCACCGCTTCGGGAATGGTCATGAAGTAGCGGGTGACTTCGGGGTGGGTGACGGTTACCGGCCCGCCGGCCTCGATCTGTTTTTTGAAGAAGGGGACGACACTGCCGCGGCTGCCCAACACATTGCCGAAGCGCACCGCAACATAGGGGCGATCACTGCGCTGAGCTGCATCTTGCACCAAAAGTTCGGCCATGCGTTTGGTCACGCCCATAATATTGGCGGGGTTTACCGCCTTATCGGTGGAGATGAGAACGAAGCGCTCGACGTCATGGGCAAGGCATGTTTCCAGCAGAGTGTGGGTGCCAAGGATGTTGTTGGTGATGGCGTCGATAGGATTGGCTTCCATCAGGGGGACATGCTTATGCGCTGCTGCATGGAAGACGACTCCTGGATGGTGTTCGCTGAAGACCTGTTGAAGACGGGCGTAATCCCGGACATCGGCGATGATGGGAATGATGGCTTCTAGTTTCGAGCGACCAGCTTTGAATTCAGCTAGCAGTTCGTGCTCGATATCGAAGATGCTGTTTTCGCCATGTCCGAGGAGTATGAGTTTGGCGGGTCTTGCTTTGGCGATCTGTCGGCAAAGCTCTGAACCAATGGAGCCTCCAGCGCCAGTAACGAGTACGATCTTATCGCGCACCAGATCGTAGACCGAGGCTAGATCGGTATTGACAGGATCGCGGCGCAGGAGATCGTTGATGTCCACCGGGCGCAGGTGGCGCAGGCCCACGTCATCGGTGATAAGTTCAGAGAGGGCGGGCAGGATGCGGGCTTTGATCTCGGCTTCTTTGCAGATTTCTACGATTTCGCGCACGG
>CAZYSY010000229.1:0-13397 GCA_964650295.1 uncultured Caldilineales bacterium
GCAGGATGATCGGCATAGTAGGCGACAAGTTCCCGGATGAGTAACTCCCGAGCCTGTAACATGCGCTCATCTTGAAATGGGTGTCGTAGACGTCCCCAGGTGATCCATTTGTCGTTGACGAGTAATGGCCAGTGTGGCGGCAATGGGGCTGGATTGACGCCCCAATCGGGCCACCACAAAGCTCCATCCCAAAAGCCTGTCCAAAGCCCTGGCGCCACCCTTAGGTGATGATCTTCGGCAAGTTGCAAAAATTCGCCGAAGCGATCCAACATGCGCGGGGCAATGCGCTCTGCATCGGGTTGAAATACGCTCCAAAAAAGGGGGACGCGTATGGCCTCCAGACCCAATGCCGCGATATGTGCGAAATCATCCGCGATCTCACGGCGATCGAAGCTGCGCCAGAATTTCGGGCCTGTTTTGGTGGGAAGATAACCTACGCCTAGAAGCATGTAACCGCCTTGGATGGTCGTGACGAAAAGAAATAAAAGCGCGATGATGCGCTCTCAATTGAAGTTGAATAGCTCTGAGTTTTGGCTCGTTTAGATCTTATGCGTCGAGGTGGATGCCCAGATTTTGGGCGTTCTGTGGTCAGCGTTGTCGTAAGAATGACCTGATTATCCTGAAGATGCCAGGGGAAAAAGGCCCGTTGGATAACCTATGTATCATACTCATTGTCCACGCGAATGCCAAACATGATTTCAAAAACAAACACCCCGGCAACAGCGCCGGGGTGTTGAATGGTTCTCGTCGTTCGACGTAAGATCAAGCGGCTTTCTTGGTCACCGATCTTTTCTGGCCACTTTCGGCCGAAAGCTTTTTGTCCAGGGCGCTGACCTTACGCGAAAGTGCGTCGATCTTTCGAGTCAGCTGCTCAATGTCCTGCTTGCTGGGGATGTTCATGGTGTTGAGGACGGCTTCGATGCGTTTTGTCAATAAGTCCTCGGTTTTGCTGGTAGTTTTACTGAGCTGTTCAGAGGTTTGCTTCACTGTGGTTTCACTGAGTTCTTTGGTGCGCGAAAGTAGCTCATCAACGAGCTGGAGGCCATCTTTTTCGGTGATCTCGCCTTTTTCGACCAGGCGATTGACCAATGATTCGATTTCTTCCTTGCTCAACGCCACCGCGCCGATGCTGGCGAGAAGAAGGCTGCGTGCAGCTTTGACCAGCGGATTGACAACGGGTTGGGCAGTTTCTTCAACTTTGGTGACAGCCTTGTTGGCGCTCTCTTTGACTTTTTGAGGGGTTTCTTTGATGGTGCTGGGAATCATATCGGGTTTCCTCCTATCCCGTGCGGGATATTGTGAATGGTAGGGGTTTCTGTTATGCGATTTATGAATTGTCGATTTGGTTTAGATGCAACCGTGACGCGCTGCGTTACAGTTGCATTATGACGCATCGCGTTAAGAATGTCAAGTCTTTTTCTTGTAAAATTGTGGACGTATTCGATTTTCGTTGAGGTAGATGTGGGAGGGGAGAAAGATGACGCGGCGCGGTAGGCAGGACCAGGATTTTGCCAAATTTTGGTATCCTGTTTTATAGTAGCGTAACTTCCAATTTAGCCAACCTGGACATTCTCCCAGACACATTCTTTCGTAGGAGTATCCGATGCTCACACTGGTAGAAAAAATCATTTTTGCCGTCCTGGTTCTTGCAGTTATTTATGATGGTTATTGGGCGTTTTACAAGGTTTATCTCGTGATCAAGCGTGGACAGGGAGATTATGATGATGAAAATATCTTGCCGCGGGCATGGCGGGCGTTGGTGGATTGGCTCACCCTGCGTCCGATTTGGAAAACGCGTCCTGTGAGCAGTGTATTTCATGCATTGGTGGCATGGGGGTTCATGTTTTATTTTTTGGTGAATTTTGGCGATGTGTTGCAAGGGTACTTTCCCATCAAGTTTATGGGGGAAGGGCCTCTCGGCGACGGTTACCGGTTGTTGGCCGATGTTTTCAGTGTGTCTGCAATAATTGGCATGACTTATTTTTTGATCCGGCGGTTTTTGGCCCATGATCCTCATCTTGAATATCGGGAGAACATCAAGTTGGTGGAGCAAGTGCGGCAGGGCGGGTTGAAAAAGGATTCATTGATTGTGGGGTTGTTTATTTTGTTTCATGTGGGTTTTCGTTTTTTGGGCGAGAGTTTTACGATTGCTCGTGAAGGATACGACGCCTGGCAGCCTTTTGCCTCTGCAGTCAGTCGTGTGTGGGAGGGTTTGCCCGAGCAGACGTTGGTTTTTTGGCAGCACGCTGCGTGGTGGATCGCTTTGGGTTTGATTCTGGCTTTCATTCCTTATTTCCCCAAAAGCAAGCATTTTCATCTCTTCATGGCTGGCGTTAATTTTCTGGCCAAACCGCAACGCAAAGCGTTGGGCGCGTTAGAGCCGATTGATTTCGAGGATGAGAGCATCGAGCAATTTGGCGTCGCCAAATTGACGGATTTAACCTGGAAGGGCATTCTGGATCCATATGCCTGTATTATGTGTAATCGTTGTCAAGATGTCTGTCCTGCTTACACCACAGGCAAGGAACTTTCGCCCTCGGCGTTGGAAGTGAACAAACGCTACTTTATCAATGAGCATGTCGATGAGTTGGCGAGCGGTAAGGCGTGTGAGGTAAATTTGCTCGATTTTGCGTTGACTGAATCGGCGTTGTGGGCGTGCACGTCGTGCGGGGCCTGTGTGGAGGTGTGCCCTGTGGGGAATGAACCCATGTTTGATCTTCTGTACATGCGTCGTAACCAGGTGTTGATGGAGAGCGATTTCCCCGCGGAGTTGCAGACCGCGTTCACGGGCATGGAACGCACAGGCAATCCCTGGAAGTTGAGTTCTTCCGATCGCATGAATTGGGCGCAGGGACTCGATATTCCTACGGTGGAGGATAACCCTGATTTCGATGTGTTGTGGTGGGTGGGATGTGCGCCTGCGTATGATATGCGCGCCCAATCTACGGCAAAGGCGTTTGCCAAAATTTTGCAAGAGGCGGGCGTGAATTTTGCCGTGTTGGGGGAACGAGAAATGTGCTGCGGCGATTCCGCTCGCCGGGCTGGCAATGAGTATCTGTTTTTTGAGTTGGCTACCCAGAATGTGGAGACGCTGAATGAGGTCAAGGCTAAAAAGATCGTCACCACTTGTCCGCATGGGTTAAACACGCTGGCTGCAGAATATGGCGCGTTTGGCGGCGATTACGAGGTCATTCATCATTCGCAGATGATCGAGGATTTGCTGGCGGAAGGAAAGATACGACCCCGCCAGGAACTGGACGCCACCGTTACTTTTCACGATCCCTGCTATTTGGGACGCCACAATGGCATCTATGATTCACCTCGCGATGTGCTCAACTTCGTCGTCAGCGAGACGGTGGAAATGGAGCACAGCCGTAATCTCTCCTTCTGCTGCGGGGCTGGCGGCGCTCAGATGTGGAAGGAGGAAGAGCATGGATTTCAGGCTGTGAACCTGAAGCGTTACGAGGAGGCGGTGGAGACGGGCGCAAGCTGTATTGCGGTGGGATGTCCCTTCTGTCTGACCATGCTCACTGATGCTTCTAAAGAAGCGGGCGAAGATGGTTTGGAAGTCAAGGATATTGCTGAGATCATTGCCGAGGCATTGTAGTGCAATGCCATCTGGCGATATAACAGAGCCCCGGAAACGCTCCGGGGCTTTTTGGCTTTTGGAGATGTTTGGCAATGTTCTCTTTTGGGGTTTCGCAGCAGGTCGGGGCGCTTTTGGTGCGAATGAAGAGACTGCTCTTCAGCTGATATGCGACTTTTTTGTTCAAAAAGCAGGCTTTGATGCTTTGGTTTGTTGTCCCACAAACAGGTGAAGGGACGACAGGACAAACATGGGCGAAGAAAGATGCTGGTTTCGTCCATGTTCGTCGGCTTGTTCAGCAGAATCTGCTTGATAAGCCTGTTGATGCGCCAAAAAAGTTTCACGTTGGATTTCTTTTCATCACTCACAGGGATGATGCCCCACGGCGCAGGGAATCGTCTATCATTCCGAAATCGAATGTGGTCTTCTTTTTATTTTTCCAAATTGACATCCACCGTCAACCCGTCTAAAATAACGTCGGTGCGTCTCTCCTGCATGGGGCCACCTATTTTTTTGTTGATCGTTTTTCGCAACAGGAGTTTTCTGTGTCCTTTCGACGTCATCTTCCCCTTTACTTGGGTATTTTCCTCATTGCGCTCAGCACGTTGGTGCTCGAGATCGCCTTGACGCGCGTTTTTAGCGTGTCGCTTTGGTATCAATTTGGGTTTATGATTATCAGTACAGCCTTGTTGGGGTTTGGGGCCAGTGGTTCGTGGCTTGCTGTTCGTCGTGATGCATTTGCTGGTGATATTTACGCCAAGCTAACCCGCAGTACGTTTCTTTACAGTGTAAGTGTGCTTGTGGCCTTTATGGTCATGGTTCACATTCCATTGGATCCGCTGAAGCCTTTGTTGCCCAGCACGGAAAATCCTCAGGCGGCGACTATCGAGTTGGTGTTTTATATGGGGTTGTATTATATGGTTATTGTTGTGCCTTTCTTTTTTGCGGGTTTGACATTGGGGCGCGCTTTCTCGGTGTGGTCAAAAGAGGTGGGGCGGTTGTATTTTGCGGATCTCATTGGCGCAGGGTTGGGGAGTTTTTTGGTCGTGTTGGCGTTGTACGCCTTTTCAGGACAACAAGTGGTGGTGTTGGCGAGCATCGCGGCCGCCCTGGCTGCTTTGGCGTTCAGTTCTGCCGTGCAGAGTGATATCCGACCTGTCTATTTGCGCCCTGCCAGTATTGGCGTCTATGCGCTATTGCTCATTCTGCTTGTGCTGCCTTTGGCAGATAAGCTTTTCAAGCTTTATATTCCCCCCAGCAAACCACTTCACGTTGCTTACGATAAAGAGAATTTTCCCGACATGGTGCTCGAATATACAGGTTGGACGCCCTTTGCCCGCATCGATGTGATGTGGCAGCCAGGCATGAAAGGGCAGGCATGGGGGTTGAGCGGCGCTTACAAAGGTCCGCTTTCGGATCAGAAATTCATCACCATCGATGCGGCTGCCATGACCGCCATCAATTATTGGACTGGCACCAAGGATGAGATTCAGTGGGTGAATGCGCTTCCTAGTAGTCTGGTTTATCGTCTGCAGCAGCATCCCAATGTGCTGATCATCGGGCCCGGAGGCGGGGTTGATGTGCTTGTTGCCTGGTACAATGACCCACAACATGTGACTGCCGCGGAGATCAATCCGCGCACGGTCGACATCATGAAAAATCAGTATCGCGAGTATTCGGGCGGCCTTTACACCGATGTGCCCAATGTGGATGTGCAGGTGGCGGAAGGGCGCAATTTTGTGGCCCGCTCCCAGGAGCGCTATGATGTCATTCAGTTCTCGCAGGTAGATACCTGGGCTGCAGCTGCGGCAGGGGCCTATAGCCTGACCGAGAACTACCTTTACACTCAGGACGCCTTCCGCGATTACCTGGATCACCTTTCAGACAACGGTATGTTGGCGATTGGGCGCTGGTATTTTGAACCCCCGGGACAACCTCTGCGTCTGGTGACGATTGGTTCAGCGGCTCTATCCGACATCGGTGTAACCGATCCCTCACAACATTTTATTGTGGTGCGCGCGGGCAACACATCCAATGTTATCATGAAGAAGTCTCCTTTCACTTCTGAGGAGATTGCACGCATCCGTGAAATTTCAGGGCCGTACTACTTCGAAGTGCTGTATGCGCCCGATATGCTCAATGCTCAGGGCAATCCCTTCGCCGATTTCTTCAATGCAAAAGACAAACAGGCGTTCTACGACCGCTATCCGTTGGATGTCACCCCTACTACTGATGACAAGCCTTTCTTTTTCGAGTATTACGGCTGGACCAATTTTGGCACGTTCCGCAGCGGTAAACTCACCCTGACCGTGTTGCTCATCCAGGCATTGGCGTTGGCGGCGGCGTTGATCCTATGGCCGCTGTGGCGATTCCGCCGTGATGGCCTGAGCACTCGCGGGGCAAAACGTTTCTTGCTCTATTTCATCGCGTTGGGAGCTGGCTTCATCTTCATTGAAATCGGTTTGATGCAACGGTTCATTCTTTTCCTCGGGCATCCTACCTTTGCGTTATCTGTGGTGTTGTTTTCGTTGCTGCTTTTTAGCGGCCTTGGCAGCTACCTTTCCAGCAAACTTGTTCCGCAAGGGGAGGACCCACGCCACGTCTTGCGATGGTTGGTCCCAGCTCTGGCAGTCTTGATGTTGGTCTATATCTTTATGCTGCCTCCGGTGTTAAGGTGGGGGCTCGGCTGGTCTACGCCCTGGCGTATTCTATTCTCTGTTTTGCTAATCGCTCCTTTGGGGCTGCTCATGGGCATGCCATTCCCGTTGGGGTTCCGCCTTGTGGCGCAAGTGAACGAACCTTTAACGCCATGGGCCTGGGGAGTCAATGGTTTCGCCTCTGTGGTTGGTTCCATCCTGTCGGTCATGTTGGCGCAAACCATCGGATTTTCTCTGGTGATGGCGTTGGCCATTGTTATCTATTTGGTTGGCCTGGGCGCCCTGCTTTCGTTGCGGATAGAGCAATCCCCCACAGCGGCAGTTTCCGGTCTCTAAAGCCCAGGCTACACGCCTGAGTCGACAAGCAAAAAGCAGGAACCTTCTTGGTGGAAGACTCCTGCTTGCTAACGTGTCGGGGCGAGAGGACTTGAACCTCCGACCTCACGGACCCGAACCGTGCGCGCTACCGGACTGCGCTACGCCCCGATGCCTCTGGCATTATACTGGAGCTTGGTGGTTTTTGCAATTTTCAATAGCATTTTAGGTGCATTTTAATTTCGGGGAAATTTGTCCAATGATGCACTGGCTGGGTGAACTGGGGCTCTGCAGGCTCTGCCCCCACCTTTGCTTCCTCTCCTGCTCCGAGACGGAGGGAGGAGGAGTTGTGGAAAGGTATTCAGATAGCGTTAATGGTCACCCTACGACGACCGGGACGGCGGAGCCCCTGGCCGCAGGCCTGAATCTTCCGACTTGAGTCGGCCTAAAAAGCAAAAAAGCGCCCCCATTTTGAAACGCACCCTGGCGTTTTTCACCACTTGTGGCGGTTGACAAGGCCAATGGATCGTTTTTTTCTTGTGTGGATTTGTGCGAAGCCATGGCTTTGTGGCATAATTCCTCGGTTGTCGTACATGATAACATGATCATCCAATCTTTTCTGTCATTGGCCCTTTTTTAAGTTGACCAATGACTATTCAATCCATAGAAAAGGAGATAATTCTATGACTGAGTACGAAATGGTAACGCTATTCCATCCTGATCTGGATGAAGAGGGGGTCGAAAACGCCTCGCAATGGCTGCAAGAGCGCATCCAATCTTTGGGCGGGGAAGATATTCAGGTGATCCCCTGGGGAAGACGCAAATTGGCGTATCCTATCCAGAAGCATTTGGAGGCCACTTATATCCAGTTTGATTTCAAGTTGGATGGAAAGAAAGTGGCGGAACTAACTCGAGCTATGGGGATCCACGAACACATTATTCGTCAACTGGTCGTGCGCAAGCAGGATCGTTAATTAAAAAATGTCAAACATCCCAAACGTAAGCGTTAATCGAGGAAGTGTGAAATGACCAGGAGCCTGAACAAAGTTATGATTATCGGCAATCTTGGGCGCGATCCTGAGATGCGCTACACGCCCAGCGGCAAACCTGTCACCACCTTTAGCGTGGCCACCAGCCGCACTTGGGTCACCTCTGATGGTGAACGACGTGAAGCCACGGAATGGTTTAATGTGGTGGCCTGGAATAATCTAGCCGAGATTTGCAATCAGTTCCTGCGTAAAGGCTCTCGCGTTTATGTTGAGGGACATTTACAAAGTCGCAGTTGGGAAGACGATAACGGTTGTCGGCACTACCGCACCGAACTGGTTGCCAATGAAATGCTTATTTTGGATCAGCGCAACCATGCTCAACGTCAGGAATCCTCCTTTTCTGATGAGGATGAAGGCCCCGATCTTCCTTTCTAACAAATCGTCGATTGTTGATATAACAACGCCCGATGGGCGTTTGACATGCTTCAATGAGGTCAAAAAATAAGATGCCCGAAGAAACTACTCAACCAATCCAAGAAAAAACGGCTGCTGCCGAAGCTAGCAAAACATCCCAAGAAGAAGTTCTCGATGCGCCGGTTGCAGAAAAAGCCACTCCCGCACAACGCCCGGCCCCTCAGCGTCCCCGGCCCGCTCCGCGGGGACGGCACGGCCGCACGCGCCGGGCCAAAGTGTGCCAGTTCTGCGTAGAAAAGATCGACTACATCGATTACAAAAAACCTGAGCTGCTGCTGCCCTACATCAGTCCTTATGGCAAGATGCTAAGCCGTCGTCGCACCGGCGTTTGCGCCAAACACCAACGCCGTCTGGCTGTGGCTATTAAACGGGCCCGCTTTCTGGCGTTGCTGCCCTATACAGCCGAGCACATCCGCCGTTACGGCTCCTGAGCGCACTAGCGCATCTTGGCTGCGAGCGACACCCTTCTGTAATGATTGAGTGAGGCATAGGAGCAGGTTTCCTATGCCTTGCTTTGTTTCCACCGAATCTGGACGAACCGAAAAGCCATCTCACGCAAAGACGCCGGGCCGCAAAGAACAAGAGAAACAAAGCCTTTCTTGTCGCCCTCTGCGACTTTGCTGACGATCTTTTTTAGCTCTGTGGGCTAAAATCTCATTGGTAAGGCACTAACGAGGCAATGCTATGGCCAAAAAGACAAAAGAAAAGAAGCCAGAAAAACTAAAGCATGAGCAGCCACGACGTTATGCCAGTCGTCGGCGTCATGAACAAGAAATGCAACGTCGCCTTTATATCGCCCTGGGCGTCGTTTTGGGAGCAGTGCTTCTTCTCGTCGCTGCAGGCGTCATCAACGAATATGTCATCAAACCCAACAAACCTGTGGCCACCGTCAATGGCGAGAAAATCGCCCAGGAAGCGTTTCGTCATCGTCTGCGTTTCGAGCAGGATAACCTGGTCGCCCAAATCAACAACTACTTGCAATTTGGGGAACAATTTGCCGACGGCGGTCCCAATCCCTTCATCTCCTCGATTCAACCTCTATACCAACAGCTTTCAAATCCCAGCGATTTTGCCTATACCGTGGTAGATCGGATGGTCGAAGAGGCTGTTGTTCGTCAGCTTGCCAAAGAACACAACGCCACAGTAAGCGAAGAGGACGTGCAGAGTGAGATCGAAAAGCAATTTGGATTCGATCCTGAAGCCCCTGAGGCTGATGGCGGCAATGCCATGACCGAAGAGGAGTTCAAACAGCGCTATAACGACTATGTCAAAAACATGGAGGAAAAAGGCAGCCTGACTGAAGTGGAATTCCGAGAACTCTTCGCCACCTTCCTCATGCGCAACAAACTGGAAGAAACAGTTCAACTCGATTTTGACGATACCGATGAGGCGGTCAAAGTCCGCTACATCCTCATCAAGCCCGAGCCCGAAGTGCCATTGGTCAAGCGTGAGGCTGACGCCCTCAAGAAAATCACCGACGCCCGCAAGCGTATTGTGGACGATGGGGAGTCATTTGCCGATGTTGCTAAGGAAGTCTCTGAAGACCCTGGTAGCGCACCAAATGGCGGCGATCTTGGCTGTTTTGGAAAAGGACAAATGGTGCCGGAATTTGAAGAAGCCGCTTTTGCGCTCGAGAAGGGGGAAGTCAGCCAACCTATCAAAACTGATTTTGGCTATCATCTCATTCAGATTTACGACGCCAAACCCGATGAAGAGCAGATTTGCGCCCGTCACATTCTGGCTCGAGTCGATCGATCGCCCGACAAGGAGGCCATCGAAAAAGCCGATGAAGAAGCGCTCCAAGAGGCTAACGCGATCAAAGCCCGCATCGAGGCTGGCGAAGACTTCGCCACAGTTGCGAAAGAGGTCTCAGACGATGCGCAAACTGCGGAAAATGGTGGTGAATTAGGCTGGGTATTTCGGGGAGAGATGGGAGATGATTTCGACGAACTCGCTTTCTCTCTCGAACCAGGCCAGATAGGCGGCCCCACCAAACTGGCCGATGGGTACGCCATCCTCTTGGTGGAAGAAAAAGACCCCAACCATCCAGTCAAAGATGATGAACTGAAGCAACGGCGAAAGCAAGCATTTAACGATTGGTTGGACGCCCAGGTTGCGGCTGCGGATGTGAACAACAATCTGACGCCAGAGATGATTCCGCCACTGCCTGCGGATCTGCAACGATTGGTCAATGAGCTGGGAATTACTCTCCAGCAGCAACCCCAACCATAACCTAACTCATATTACGTGCTTGCCAGCCAATAAGCCCCGAACGAGGCAGCCTGCGCTTCTGACTCAATAAGACGAGAGGGCGAACATAGACGATAGACAGCTTCGTCCTTTTGTCTCCTTCGTCTCTGTTCGTCCTTTCTCAGAAGCTTCCAGTAGTTGCATTGCGAATCAGCTTTGCCTGGGGCTGTTCGTAACATCAGTAACATGACTTTCACGGAATGCAGGAGGCGAAGTTTCTGCGTCTTTCGGGAGGCGGACGAGGACCATTAGCGAAGCCAGAATTCCGGCGTCCATCTCCTGGAAATGTGTGCATCTTGTGAAATCTAATGGAGCCACATTCATAATCTGGCCGACAGGCCGACTGAAGTCGGTCTCTATAGGCCTCTGGCCAACGGCCGGCCTACGCCGTCCCTTCACCAACCAGAGACGGTCGACGGAGGTCGACCGCTGGCGCAAAGCGCCTGGAGAGTCTGAGTTTACTCGATGGTAAAGGCCACGGCCACAAGTAAAGGCCACGGCCACAAGAGGATTTCCATCAAACCACATTTGACTGAGTACTAGACCCGACGACATTGATAAACTGCCCCGAAATTGAAACGCCCCCTTATCATAATGGGTGTCTTTTAGAGTGGACGTTCGTTCCTCATCGATGCGTAAGTTTCGATTGCGCCCGCCGGAATAATATGCGAATGGGCGTGGCTATAGGTTGCGCACCCGCATTTTTTAAATCATAAAGATAGCTTTTTTTTGTGAAATTGGCTACAATATAATTGCAAAGAGATGTCACCGGCCTTCCGTTGCCCCCTCATCGCAGGGTGACATCACTTTCGGTCATCATCCAGGAGAGGCCCGGTCAACGATGATCGAGCCTCCCCCCTTTTTTTGCCAAGAGGCTTTTATGTTTGAGATAACTGGAGCCAGACATATCGATCGACGAGAACATTTGTTGATCCCGCGTGTGCCAGTTCCCAAGCAACCGCCGGAACAGCGCATTTTTAATTTTCACGAGGTTTACCTGGGATATAATGAAGACACCGTAAAGATTGAGGCTGCTCGTTGTATCCAGTGTCCGGAACCGCAGGCTTGCCTGACCGCCTGCCCGGTGCATAATGATATTCCCCTGGCAATGTGGCATACAGCCCGGGGTGAGTTTGAAGAAGGATACAAGGCCTTTCGCAAAAATAGCACCATGTCTGAGGTGTGTGGGCGAGTGTGTCCGCAAGAGCGTTTGTGTCAGGGGTCGTGCGTGGTTGGGGCTTATGAACCGCCTGTTTACATCGGCAAAGTGGAATACTTCCTGGCCGATTGGATGCGCAAACACGATAAAATGCCAGCATTGCTGGAAACAGAACAGCAGCCTCCCACAGGTCGCACAGTGGCCATCGTCGGTTCTGGTCCGGCTGGGCTTCATGCGGCCGAAATCTTGGCGCTGAAAGGGCATCATGTCGATGTGTATGAGCGACATCCCAAGCCCGGCGGTCTCCTCATGTATGGTATTCCTGATTTTAAGCTGGAGAAAGATAAGGTCAAAGGGATTGTCGAGCGGTGCGAGAAGGCTGGCGTTCGGTTCATCTGCAACACCACCGTAAACACACCTGATAATCCCTATGTGGAAGATCTGCTTTATGAATATGACGCAGTGATGATCGCCATTGGCGCTGAAATTCCTGCTACGATGGGGACAGAGGGGGAGGATACGCCGGGCGTGTGGAAGTCGTTGGATTTTCTGATTGCGTTGAATCTGCCCGAGGAAATGTTCCCACCCGGATTGGAGCGCCCAGACATCGAGGGTAAGACCGTCATGGTGGTGGGCGGCGGTGATACCAGCTCAGACTGTGTGCGTTCAGCTGTGCGAGCGGGCGCTGGTCGCGTCATTCTTAGCTATCGTCGTTCTGAGGCGGAGATGCCAGGTCGGGCGGAAGATCGCGGTTTCGCCAAGGAAGAGGGGGTGGAGTATGAGTTTCTCACCCAGCCCGTTCGTTTCATTCCGGGCCCCGATGGTAGACTGGCCCAGGTGGAATTGCGTCGCATGAAACTAGGAGAGCCTGACAAATCAGGACGTCGTCGTCCGGTTCCCATTCCTGGCAGCGAATTTGTCACCGATGTGGATATCGCTGTATTGGCTTTGGGCTTCTGGCCCGATGATAAATTCGCCAAGGCTACGCCCGGCCTCGAAACAAAACGTTGGGGTGAGATCAAAGTTGACCCTGAGACGGGCATGACCTCTCGCATTGGGTTATGGGCTGCGGGCGATGCGGTCAATGGGGCTGACTTGGTGGTCACGGCCATGGCAGGTGCGCGCAAGGCCGCGGATTCCATTCATGAATATCTGCTGACGCTCAGCAAGGAATATGAGAAGTTGGGCGCGGAGCCGCCCAAGCCGCCGGAGAATCCTCCGGGCCTGGAACTTGGTTGCGCCCAAACCTTTATTGTGACGACCCCTGCCCGCAAACCTGTCAACCTGGATCGCATCTTCTAGGCCACGAATTTTACACCACTCAATCCTGCCCGGGGGCCATCAGTGATGGCGCCCGGTTTTTTTGTTTTTACGTCTCATGTTGGGTGTATTGTGACCAGGCGGTGCGATGTCCTTTGTGGGGCGTCGCGTCAGCAAAATACAAAACAAACGCCGCCAGGAAATCCTGACGGCGTTTTGTGTGTGAACGGGGTTGCAGGTGTTGGTGAGGCTTAGAAGCCGCCCATGCCGCCCATGCCCATATCGCCAGCGCCAGCGGGCACGGCGGGCTCTTTCTCGGGGATGTCGGTGATGAGCGCTTCGGTGGTGAGGATCATGGCCGCGATGCTGGCCGCATTCTCCACCGCACTGCGGGTCACCTTGGCAGGGTCGATGATGCCTGCGTCCAGCATGTTGACGAAGTCCTCTTTCATCACATCGAAGCCAATGGGCTCATCGCCCTCGTTGCGGCGGCGAACCTCTTCCACGATGACGCCGCCGTCATAGCCAGCATTGGCTGCAATCAGACGCATGGGCTCGACCAGGGCCTTCTTCAGGATGAGGGCGCCGGTGCGGATGTCGCCTTCCAGCTCTTCCAGCACGCCATTCAGCTTCTCGCTGGCCTTCAGCAGGGTGACGCCGCCGCCAGGCACGATGCCCTCTTCCACAGCCGCGCGGGTCGCGCTCAG